>DATLVV010000081.1:0-6525 GCA_035577165.1 Steroidobacteraceae bacterium
CCAATACATTCTCTACGGGATGGGCTTTCAGGCCTCCACGGCGCCCTGGCTGCTGAATGACGGCGACCGAACCCTGGCCGGAAACAAGGTGAGCGAGACTGTTCAGCACGCAAAGTCTTTGGGCGCGGTCCTGCCCGCCAACCGCGAACTGCTGTCGAAGGTGCGGCGCTACGGCCTGCAGAAAATCTGATGAGTCTGCCGGGCGCCGCTTTCGCCGTCCTGTGTTGCGCAGCGCTGACGGCCGAGGCGGCCGGCGACCCGCGGATGGCGGTGGACTTGAGCCATGGCTGGCGCTTCCGCCAAACCGACGACGCGCGCGACGTGCCGAGCCCCGGCTTTGACGATTCACGATGGGCTGCACTCGACATTCCGCATACCTGGAACCGAATCGGCAATGAGGGCAGCGAGCGTTCTCCACTCTCCAACAGCGTCCAGGGCATCGGTTGGTATCGCCTGCGGTTCAAGACGCCGGCCGCGTCCGCGGCGAAGCGCTACTTTCTTCAGTTCGACGGTGTGGGCGCCGTCGCGGATGTCTGGCTGAACGGACATTATCTCGGCAAGCATGCCGGCGCCTTTTCGCGCTTTCGTTTCGACGCATCGAGGGCGATCCGCGCATCCGGTGAGAACCTGTTGGTGGTCAAGGCCGACAACAGCCGTCCGCAACCGGGCTCGAGCACCGAAAACGTCATCCCTCTGTCCGGCGACTTCTTCATCTTTGGCGGCATCTATCGCGGCGTCAATTTGATCGTCACGGATCCTGTGCATGCGGACCTGCTGGATTACGGCGGGCCCGGATTGTATGCAAGGGTCGTTGCCGCAACCCGCGAGTCCGCGACGGTGCGGGCATCGGCCACCTTGATCAATGACGGGCAGAAATCCCAGGCGGTCACGGTCGAGACGCGCATCGAGGGCGACGCGGGGGCCATCGTCGCGTCGGAAATCCATCAGCTGTCGGCATCACCGGGCCGGCCCCTGAGGCTCGACACCCGCTTGCACATCGACCGCCCGCACCTGTGGCGCGGCATGCAGGACCCTTACCTTTACCGGCTGGTCATGACGGTGCGGTCGATGCAGGGGAGGGATCTTGATCAGGTGATACAGCCGCTCGGCTTGCGGGAGCTTCGGTTCGATGCGGGGCAAGGATTTTTTCTCAACGGCGAGCATCTCTTCTTGAAGGGCGCGTCCATGCATCAGGACCGGCCGCTGAAGGGATGGGCAATCTCAAAAAGCGACCAGGCGCAGGATTTCGATCTGTTGCGCGAGATGGGGGCGAATGCGGTGCGCCTGGCGCATTATCAGCACGACCAGTATTCCTACGACTTGGCGGACGCTCTGGGGCTGGTCGTGTGGGCGGAAATTCCGCTGGTGAACAAGGTGTCATTCGATGGGTCGCCCGCGAGTGCAAAGCTTGCCGCCAATGCCCGGCAGCAGCTCATCGAGCTGATTCGCCAAAATTACAATCATCCGTCGATCGCCGTATGGTCGATTGCCAATGAAGTCGACCTCACGGCGACCCTGACCCGGGGCGCGAGCAAGGCGGCGGCGCTGCTCGAGTCCCTCGATCGCCTTGCCCGGCAAGAAGATCCCACCCGATTCACGACCCTGGCCGACTGCTGCGAAATCGCCGTGGCCCCACCGGGGCCTGCAGGAATTGCCGCCGTTGCGGCCCGCGATGCCCTCGTCGGCATTGCCGATACCATCGGCTACAACCGGTATTTTGGCTGGTATACAGGGCGATTCGAGGATTTCGGCGCAATGTTGGATCAGGCGCATGCGCGTCATCCGGCACTGCCGATGGCCGTGTCCGAGTACGGCGCGGGCGCGGCGCTCAGCCAACACACCGATGACCCGGCCGGCGGACCGATCAATCCGCACGGCAGACCGCACCCGGAGGAATATCAAAGTTGGTATCACGAGGTGTCATGGGATGCGCTGCGCGCCCGGCCTTATCTCTGGGCGGCGTTCATCTGGAACATGTTCGACTTTTCAAGCGACTCGCGCCAAGAGGGGGACCTCACGGATATCAATGAGAAGGGCCTGGTGAGCTACGATCGGCAGACGCGCAAGGACGCATTTTATTTTTACCGCGCCAATTGGAGCAGTCTGCCGACACTGCACCTCACCGGACGCCGCTATCGCGATCGCGCATACGGCGTTGTCGACGTGAAGGCATACAGCAATGCCGCGCAAGCAAGGCTGTGGCTGAACGACCTGGACCAAGGCATGAAAGCCTGCGCGGGCGGCATTTGTCTGTGGCACTCCGTGCATTTGCAGCCGGGAGCGAACGAACTGCGGGCCACAGCGGACATCAACGGCACCGCGCTCACCGACTCGCTGCAGTGGACCTTTGCCGGATCCGCCGCCCGCTATGGAATCAAAGCCGGCGACCTATCCAACTATGTATCGAAGGCCGGGCAGCGATACGGTTCGGACGCATTTTTCAGCGGCGGCACCCCCAGAGGGATCAATCCCGCGGACTCGTCGCCGTTGCAGCGGATCGCCGTATCCGCCGACGATCCCGGGATTTACGACAGCTTCCGCGAGGGGGCATTCCGCTATCGTGTTCCGGTGCCGGGCGGCCGCTACCACGTCACCCTGAAGTTCCAGGAGCCCACGATGGGCAAGGCCGGAGCACGCGAGTTCGACGTTCTGATCAATGGCAAGACCGTATTGGCCCGCTTCGACGTCTTCGCCGCGGCCGGAGGGGTGCTCACAGCCGTCGACCGTTCCTTCGAAGCCTCCTGCGGGGATGACGGCCTGCTGATCGAATTTCGACCGGTAACCGGCGACGCACTGGTTTCGGCGATTTCGATCACACCGGAGTAGACTTGGTGATGAAATCACTGACAGAGTCCATGAGGAGCACACAATTGCGTACCGACAATTCATACGTAAGCCGCTTGCTGGCGCTCGTGGTTGTAGCCGCGCTGAGTCTCGCGGCTTGTTCGACCCCCAATAGCGTGATCGTTACCGGTACGGCGCGACCGCCCATCGCTGCCGCTGACGTCAAAATTTATTCGCATCCGCCGCCTGTCTTTGAGGAAGTGGCGATGCTGAACGCATCGAGCAGCCACATGTTTACCACCGGGGGTCAGGAGACGGTCGACAAAGTCATTGCGGGATTGAAAGAGCAGGCCGCCAAATTGGGGGCCAATGGGGTGATACTCGAAGGCTTCTCCGACAGCCAGACGGGATCCGTGGGAACCGGTGTCGGATCGAGCTCAGTGTCCAGCAATTCAGCAACCGGGGTGGGTGTGGGCGGATCTTTGGGTATATATAACAAGACCGGGCACGGGCGCGCCATCTACGTGGAGCCGGATTCGGCATCGCATTAGCTACGCTTCGCCAGTAGCGCGACCACGGCGCTGCGCGCGCTGAGCGAATGCACGGGCAGCGCGAGCACATCGCCGGGACGCGCCCAAGCGAGTGCGAGACGCGCCGCCTCCACTTCGCTGTTCGCCACGGGCAGCGCGGATTCGGGCAGTCCGCACCGAATGAGCTCGGCGCGAATAATGCGCGGAATTTCTCCCGGGGCGCGGCCGCGCAAATGCGACTCGTCCTCCTTGACCACCACCAGGTCCGGCCGGAATTCAGCCGCCGCCCGGGCCAACTCCTCGATATCCGCGTCTTTACGATTGCCGGCATGGCCCAACATCAAGCCGAGGCGGCCGCCGTCGCGCAAGTGTTCAGCCACGTTGAGAAAACCACGAAGTCCATCCGGATTGTGCGCATAGTCGACGAGCACCGTCACCCCGGCGGTGTCGAATCGCATCAACCGCCCTGGGTTGTCGTTCAGGCTGGAGCCAAACCGTGCGAACACCGCGGCGATCGTGTGGGGTGCGATGCCGAGCGCCACCGCAGCCAGTGCGGCACCCGCCAGGTTGGCAACGTTGTAGGCGGCAATCCCGTCCATGGTCAGAGGCATTGCGGCGATCGGCCCGAGATCATGCTCGGCGCCTTCGCGGCTCACAGACAGGTGTCCGTCGCGCACGCCGCACGTGGCACTCCCGCGCCGGCCATATTCGCGAAGCCGCGGGTCTTCGGCGTTGATGGAGAACCAACCGAGCGGCGGGCAGCGGCCGAAGCGCCGCGCGAAATCATCGGCCTGCGCGCGCAGCTGCGCATCGTCGGCATTCAACACCAGCAGGCCGCGTGGTTTGACGACTGCCCCCACCGCCAGCTTCACTTGCGCGAGGCCCGCGAGATCATGGATGCCGTATTCGCCGAAATGATCGGAACTCACATTGGTGACCACGGCGGCGTCGGCTTGGGATACCACGACTCCACGGCGCAATATCCCGCCTCTGGCAGTCTCGAGAATGGCCGCTTCGGTGCGCCGATCGCGCATCACCCTTCGCGCCCCGGCGGGTCCGGAATAGTCTCCCAGCGCCATCACCTCGTCGTCGAGGAAGACACCATCCGTGCAGTTGTATCCCGCGTGCCAGCCGTGCGCACGCGCGCACGCGGCGAGCAGGCGCACCGTCGTGGTTTTGCCGTTGGAACCTGTGACGAGGGCGGTGGGGATGTCCCGCAGTTCCTGCCACGGTACCTCGGCGATGCTGGGCAAGGCGCTCAAGGAAAAATTGCGTCCCCCGACGCCGGCGCCCAAGGTCAGCTCGGATTCATCGATGACGTGCGGCAATCCGCGGGCTGCGGCGGCATCCAGCAAATTTCGCAGCCGCGGCTGCGATTCCAAGGATGCGAGACGCTCGAAGCGCGCGAATGCCGCGGTTTCCTCGACCACCGGCTGCAGGGCTGCTGCGGGGCTATGAGCATCCGCGGCGGCGCGCAGCGCTTCGGCAACCAGTGCCTCTTCAAGAGTGTCCCAGCGGGCGGGGTCGCGTTCGATCAACGCTGCGCACAGCGCCCACTCGTTCACTTCGGTCGCCAGAAACAATTGATCATCGGGCGCCGCGATCGCGAGCGAGGCCCCGGCGGGGTGCCGGCGTGCCACCGCTGCGCGGTTCACCCACTTCAAACGGGCGCCTGCGCGATCGACCCGTGTGCGCCAGCCCTCGATCAGCGCATCGTCCAAGGGCACACCGACCACCTCGAGCACGGCCCCTGTGGACGCAAAGAACAGATTGCCGCCCATGAGACGCCTGGAATCCTCGAACGGCAGCACAGGCGAAACGTTCAGTCGTCGCTCTCCGGCGCCATGTGAATTCCGCGCTCATCCCGGATCAGTCCTTCGAGATTGAAGGCCTGCGGCGCCGCGGATGGTGCGCTGAAATCGTGGTGCGCTTCCAGGTGTGATCCATTGCTTCGCGGTTCCGCTGTCGCGGGAGGCGAGGGCGCCTTCGGCGCCGGACCGCTGTTCGCCTTGAACTTGGTGATCTGCTTCCAGGAGCGCACCAGGGCGTCGGCAAAGATCAACAACAAATCTCCGGCCTCGCCCATGCGCAAGGCGGCTTCGATCGCCTCCTGCTCATCGGGGATAATCGAGATCGCGCTCTCGGGGATGCCCGCGGCGCGCAGCGCCTGGGACTGAATCCGCGGCACCTCGTCCGGTGCGCGATCGCGCAAACCGTCGTCGCGGCGGCAGATGTAGTGATCAAAGCGGCCCGCGACCGCCTGGGCGATGGCCACCAAATCCTCGTCGCGCCGGTCGCCCGGGCCTGCGAGCACGACGATGCGCCGTCCGGCGACGTCGAGACGGCCCGCAAGGTCGGCCATCATCCCCACCGCATGCGCATTGTGGCCATAGTCGAACAGCACTTTGAATGGGTGTTCGTTGAACACATTCATGCGTCCGGGCGCCTGGAAGAAGGTCGAGTCGAAGGTGCGCAGCCCCTGACGAATCGCATCGAGCTTGAGTCCGAGTGAAAATGCCATGGCTGCGGCGAACATGGCGTTCTGCACATTGTGCGTGGCGCGGCCCTCGAGCGTGGCCGGGATCAGGTGGGTCCAGAGCAGCGGAATATGGCCTCCGCGATCGTATAGCGTGATCATTTGACCGTTCACACCGGCTTCCAGCGCGCAAGCGCGTCCGCCGGCGCGGATGTGCTCGCGCACCAAGATGTGCTGCGGGTTCATGGTCACATAGCAGATATTCTTCGCTTCGGTGTAGCCCGACATCTTGAGCACCAGAGGATCATCGGCGTTCAGCACCGCGCAATCGGTGGCGATTTCCACCACGATGCGCTTCAATTCGGCGAGTTGTTCCAGCGTGTCGATGCCCTTCAGGCCAAGATGGTCGGACTGCACATTCAATACGCCGCCCACATTGACCTCGCGCACCCCCATGCCGGCGCGCAGCAATCCGCCCCGGGCGGTTTCCAGGATGGCGATGTCGATCTGCGGATCGGCCAGTACCATGCGAGCGGACACCGGCCCTGTCATGTCGCCCTGCACGGTACGCTGGCCGTTGATATACACGCCATCGGTCGTGGTGAGGCCCGGAGTCAAGCCGCTCATCTTGGTGATGTGCGCCAGCATGCGCGCCGTGGTGGTCTTGCCATTGGTGCCCGTGATGGCTGCGATCGGCACGCGCGATGCGGACCCCGGCGGAAACAGCATGTTGAT
>DATLVV010000082.1:0-3256 GCA_035577165.1 Steroidobacteraceae bacterium
CACCAAGCTGAATTCCCGGCAGAGTTGCTTCGATCCGCGAAAAACCACGGTCAAGTCGGAGATCGGGTCCGGCTGGCGATCCATCGGACCCCTATGGGGACGGCGCCGGCGCAAATCAACTACTATAATGCCGGCATCGTCCGTCCCGGCACGCGGCCGCCAAGAGAATGTCATGAAATCAAAGCCAATGGGGGCGTTCACGCCGGTTGCGGTGCTCGTCGCGTTCGCACTGACGGCGGTCGCCGATTCCGTCGAACTGGCCTATCCAGCCGCGCGGCGCGGCGATCAGATCGACGAATACCATGGCATCCAGGTTGCAGATCCCTACCGTTGGATGGAAGACATCGACTCGCCTGAGACGCGCACCTGGGTCGAGGCAGAAGCGAAGCTCACTGCCGGGTATCTTGCCGCGATACCCGGACGCGAGCAGATTGCGCAGCGATTGAAAGAGATTTGGAACTTCGAGCGCTGGAGCCCACCGGAAAAACACGGACCGCGCTGGCTGTATAGCCACAATGACGGCCTGCAGAATCAATCCGTGCTGTTCGTGGCCAACGATCCGCTCGAGCCCGCACGCATATTGCTCGATCCGAATTCGCTATCCACGGACGGCACGATCGCCTTCAACGGCGCCGGGTACAGCGATGACGGACGGCTGATGGCCTATGGCCTCTCGGAAGCGGGTTCGGACTGGGAAATCTGGCATGTTCGCGATGTTGCGAGCGGCAAGGACTTGCCGGACGAGCTGCACTGGGTCAAATTCACGAACGCCAGCTGGCGCAAGGATGGCAGCGGCTTTTATTACTCCGGATATACGGCGACCGGCGCCGGACCGTCGCTCAAGGTCCCCAACCAATATCACACCTTGTTCTTTCACAAACTGGGTACGCTGCAATCCCAGGACCCGAAAATCTACCTGCGTTCCGACGACCCCGATTGGTTCGTCGGCGCGCAAGTCACCGATGATGGCCGTTATCTGATCGTCACGTCCAATCATGGAACCGACGTCAGGAACACGCTGTTGGTGGCGCGCTTGACCGGCGCCGATTCCTCGGTGCAACCCATCATTGCCGAGCCGGCCGCCAACTACACCTTCGTCGGCAACGTGGGCTCCACGCTGTATGTGCAAACTGACGACGGCGCCCCGCGCTACCGCATCATCGCGATCGACCTGGACAAACCCGACCGGGCGCATTGGCGCAACGTCGTGCCGGAATCCCAGGACACGCTCGACAGCGCGAGCCTGGTGGATCATCAACTCATCGTCCAATACCTTCACGACGCGCATAGCGTGGTGCGCCGCTATACGCCCGACGGCAAACCGCTCGGCGAAGTGAAGCTGCCGGGATTGGGCACGACCTTTGGATTCGCCGGCCGAATCGAGGACACCACCACCTATTTCGGGTACAGCGACTACACTACGCCGACCACGATCTACCGGCTCGACTTGAACAGCGGCCGGACCGATCTGTGGAAAGCGCCGACGCTGAAAGGATTCAAGCCTGCGGAGTACCAAACGCGGCAGGTCTTCTATCGCAGCAAGGACGGCACCCGAATACCGATGTTCGTGACCGCACGGAAGGGAATCGCCCTGGACGGACGCAATCCAACCATCCTTTACGGCTACGGCGGCTTCAATGATTCCCTGCACCCGGCGTTCTCGCCCGCCGTGGCCGCCTGGCTCGAGTTGGGCGGAGTGTACGCAGTGGCGAACTTGCGCGGCGGCGGCGAGTACGGGCGCGCCTGGCACGAAGCAGGCATGAAGACGCGCAAACAAAATGTGTTCGATGATTTCATCGCGGCCGCGGAATACCTTACGACCCAGCACTGGACCAGCCGCGAACGTCTGGCGATTCTAGGCGCCTCGAACGGCGGTTTGCTCATCGGCGCCGTCGAAGAGCAGAGGCCCGAATTGTTCGCGGCGGCCGTGGCACAAGTCGGGGTCATGGACATGCTGCGGTTTCGCGAATTCACCGTGGGCAAGGCTTGGGAGGCCGACTACGGGTCGGTCGACAATGAGGCGGAATTCAAGGCTCTCCTGGCCTACTCGCCGCTGCACAACGTGCGGCCGAATGTCGCCTATCCGGCCACCCTCATCTTGACCGGCGACCATGACGATCGAGTCTACCCGGCGCACAGCTTCAAGTTTGCCGCCGCGATGCAGAATGCCGATCCTCGGGGTCGACCCATCTTGATTCGCATCGATCTGCGGGCCGGCCACGGTGCCGGAAAACCGGTGTCGAAGCGCGTCGAGGAAACTGCGGACATCTATTCCTTCGTGCGCTACACGATGGGCCTTGCGAACTAAACACAGCCACCCTGCCGACATCAACTGAAGGAGTTCACCGCATGCTGAAGGAAGCACTTGCCATTGCCCTACTCGGAGTTTTCGCCTTGTCGAGCCACGCCGCCGACACAGAACGCAGCTATGTGGCCGCGCCGAAAGCCGCCGACCGCCCCGCACCGCCGTTCAGCGAGGCCGTCTTGGTGGGCGAGACGTTGTATGTCGCCGGTCATATCGGCATCGATTCGGCCACCGGCCACGTTCCCGCGAATGTGGATAACGAGATCCGCCTGGTGTTGGACGACGTCATGCAAACTCTTGGAAAAGCCGGATTCAAGACCGACGATCTGGTATCGGTGACCGTGTACTGCACGGATTTGGAGCTCTTCGACAAGTTCAACACCATCTACCGCACGTACTTTCACGGACAGTTTCCGGCGCGGGCCTTCATCGGCGTCAATAAGCTGCTGCTGGGAGCTCACTTCGAAGTGGCGGGAATTGCGGTGAAAGCGCCGGGGCCGCGCAAAATGTAAGCCGTGATGGGTCGGCGCCGGGTGGTCCATGACCGCGCGGCGCCGACTCGCTGTCGATCAATTTCTTGAGACGCTGCAGCTGTTCGCCGATCACGTGGTCGGCCGCCTTCACCAATTCGTCGAATCCATCATCAATGCGGCAATGCCGATCGCGAATCTGTCCGTTGGCCCATGACAAACGGTAGCCAGGCAGCCGCGCCTGTGTCAACTCGTCTGCAAGCGTTGGTAGATGCGCATCACCCGCGGTACATACGCCATCGTCTCGGAAAAGGGCGGGATCTGGCCGCCGTTGCGCTCGACCGCATCTTCGCCGGCGTTGTACGCCGCCAGCGCGAGCCTGACATCCTGGCCGAAGCGATCGATCAGAAATTTCAAATACTGCGCGCCGGCATGAATATTCTGGCGCGGGTCATAGGGATTTGAGACACCGAATCGGGTT
>DATLVV010000083.1:0-6228 GCA_035577165.1 Steroidobacteraceae bacterium
AGGCGAAGCCGCGCGCGCCGCGTAGACGCCGATCAAGGCACCCGTGAACTGGTTGGTGGGCTCGCTCGCGAGCAGCCGACCATCGGCATCGGCAAGTAGAACCCGCCAGTCCTCATCGGCGATGGCGTAGGAGAAATCATAGGCCGCGCCGCGGGCATTGATTCTGAGACGGACCGGCTGGCCGGGTGCCGATGAATAGGGCACCGCGGCGACGATGCGGCCCTCTTCGGGATCCGCAGTGCCGTCGCGCACGGCAACCACCAGCTTCACACCGTCGGCGGTTCGGCACAGGCCCAGAAAATAGTGATGCCGTTCGTCGGCAAATGCGACCAGACCCGCCCGGTCGCCATTTCGCGCAGGCGTATAGCGGAGCTGCGTCTCGACCACGGCTGCGGCGTGCCGCTGCCGTAGCCCAAGGAAGGAAGGATTACCGCTGCCGCTGATGGACACTGCGCGCGCCTGGATCGCCAAACCCGAGGCGCTGTCCAAGCGATACCAGGTCTCGGCCGGGGTGCGGATCATTTCCCAATCCGGAGACAACGGGCGCGCATCAAAGGCGTCGCGCCGGCGGGAACGATCGACCAAGGGTCCGGCCGGAAGCGGCGGCCGGGGATGTATTTGCGGCACCGGCGTCCCTGCCGGCAGTATTCGCGGCCATCCTTCGCGCCAGGTCACGGGCAGCAAGAACGTCTCGCGGCCCAAGTTGGACAAATTGGCTTGGTACGGCCGTGTGGCGAGGAATACCGACCACCACTGCCCATCGGAGGTCTCGACGAAATCGGCGTGGCCGGCGGCAGCCACGGGGAAGGGCCGCGCGGGATCGAGGTCGCGCTGGGTCAAAATAGGATTGTCCGGGCCGGGCACATACGGCCCGGTGACTCGCCGGCTGCGAAACACCACTTCGGAATGGCCGCCCGCCGTGCCGCCTTCGGCCGCAATCAAGTAGTACCAATGATCCTTTTTGATCAAGTGCGGCCCTTCGATCCAAATCGGATGCTGCGCAAAGTCGACCCCGCCATTGACGAGTATGGTGCGCGGGCCGCGCATTTTCACCGCCTTGAGGTCGATCTCCTGCAGCCAGATGGCGCGGTGCCCCGGGTACGCCGGCGGTCCCTGCGGCGGACCATTGTTCGCGACCCACCCTCTGCCATCGTCGTCAACGAAGAGATCGGGGTCGACGCCGTCGACCGACGGCAGCCACGTGGGATTCGACCACGGACCGGCGGGATTGCGGGCGCTCATCAGGAAATTGAAGCCGCATTCCACGCAGGTGCCGATGATGTAGAACGAGCCACCGCGCCAACGCAGGGTCGGCGCAAATATCGCGCGCGCGATGCCGAGACCGGAAAAATCGAATTGACCGGGCCGGCCGATGGCATTGCCGATCTGTTCCCAATTGACGAGATCGCGGCTGTGGAAGATCGGGATGCCCGGGTAGAAGGCAAAACTCGAGTTGATGAGATAGTAATCGTCGTGCACGCGCACGATGCTGGGATCCGGCGCGAACCCCGGCACGACGGGGTTGCGATATTGCGCAGACGTCGCCGGGAATGCATCTTCCACCGCATCGTGGCCGGCATAGGAGATCCACGCAAAGCTCGCTTCACTGCCGCTGTCGGCGTCCGGAGGCGCGGCCACGGACCACGGCGGTAGCGCGGAGCACAGCATCGCCGCGGACCACAATATCGCCGCGGTGAGCGGCGGCAACTTCGCGAAACGCGCTGCGTTCGCGAAGCGCGGACTCTTCATCGTTTGATTGCGCGGAAGTGAATGCTGGCGCGGAAGGTCTCGCCGGGCGCGGCCACCGGCATGGCCGGCTCTCGGTCATGCAGATTCAATGCATTGTTGATGTGCGGAACGGGCTCGAAGCAGAAGCCTTCCGCGCCTTGCTTTATGTAGACCACGGCGCAGGGCAGGGTCCAGGAACCCGCGATTTCCAGCGCGTACGGCTTTTCCAGCCATGAAATGCGGGCGGGACCCGTCCATCCGGTAAAGCAGTGATCGATGGCGCAGCCTTCCACCGGGGTGGGGCGGGAGAAATCGAATGCACCGCCGGTTTTGACCCGTTCGCTCGGCAACCCATCGTCTCCCACCATCCATACGCCGCGTGCACGAAACGTCAAAGAAGCGCCGCGCTGTGGAAAGTAGGGATGGTGGCCGAACGCCAGCGGCACCGGGCGCGATGCCAGATTGATCGCGGTCAAGTCGAGAGTCAGTTCGCGCTCCGCAATCGTGATGCGCTGCCGCGCCTCAAAGGGCCATGGCCAACCGGCATCGGGCTGGTGCAGCAGCTTCAACAGGACCGAATCGCTGGTGCCGCCCTGGACCTGCCACGAGCGCTCAAACCCAACGCCGTGGATCGCATTCGGCTCGGGAGGAAAATTTCTCGCGAGGGTGTGTATTTTCCCGTCCCACTCAAACGTCGCGTTGCCGATACGATTCGAATAGGGAACGAGCGGAAAACTCCCCATCCCAAAAGGGTCGCGCGCCGCAATGCTGGCGGCGCTCGCGGTGCGCAACATCTGTTGACCATCGACCGTCCAGGCGCCGATGCTCCCCCCGAGCTGCGGGAGCAATTCGCAGCGATCCGCACCGTGGACCAGGCTGACTGCTTCTGAGCCGATTTGCCGTTCGTCGATCACGTCGAGCGGCTCCGCTGCCGATTGAACATATCGATTCTCTCCGCCTTCAATTTTATCCGCCGCAATGATAGCGCTATCAATTATCGATAAGCAAAGCTTGTCGGTGCGGCCCTGCGTCGTATCATGAGCGTCGATGAACGGGACAGGTCCAGCAATGCAGAGCGCCGGTCAATCGATTCGGCCGCGGCGCGCGGCGGCGTGCCTGGCATGGCTGGCGCTGGGGATATGCGGGCTGCCGTGCGCGCATGCCGAGGACGGCTATGATTTGTGGCTGCGCTACCGACCGGTGGAGCAGCCCTGGCTCGAGCGCTATCGGGCATCCATCCGCGAAATGGTGCCGCCGCCGGCCGCAAGCCAAGCCGCCGTGAGGGAGCTGACGCGCGCGCTCACCGGACTGCTGGGCGCCGCCCCGGCGCTCGTCAAGAAGCCCACCCGCGACGGCGCCCTGGTACTCGGCACTCCAACGTCCTCGCAGACGGTCGCGGCAATGGATCTTGATCTCGAGGGTCTGGGATCCGACGGCTATCTGCTGCGCAGCTCGATGCTCGACGGTCATCGCACCACGGTCATCGCCGCGAATTCCGAGCCCGGCGTCATCTACGGCGCCTTTCAATTTTTGCGACTGCTGCAGATGCGGCAACCGATCGATCATCTGGCGCTGCGTTCCTCGCCGCGGGTTCAGCACCGCATCTTGGACCATTGGGACAATCTCGACGGCACGGTGGAACGCGGCTACGCCGGCGCGTCCCTGTGGGACTGGCAAAAGCTGCCTGACTACCTCGCGCCGCGCTACACGGACTACGCGCGCGCCTGCGCCTCGATCGGCATCAACGGCACCGTCCTCACCAATGTCAACGCCGACGCGCTTGCCCTGACTCCAAGGTACCTGGAAAAGGTTGCGGCCCTTGCCGGGGTGTTTCGGCCCTACGCCCTCAAGGTGTATCTGACGGCGCGATTCACGGCGCCGATGGAAATCGGCGGACTACGCTCGGCCGATCCGTTGGATCCGGCCGTGCGTCTGTGGTGGCAACGCAAGGCGGATGAGATCTATCGCTACATTCCCGATTTTGGCGGACTGCTGGTCAAGGCGAATTCCGAAGGCCAGTCAGGGCCCCAGGATTACGGCCGTTCGCATGCCGACGGCGCCAACATGATTGCGGCCGCGCTCGCGCCGCATGGCGGCGTCGTGATGTGGCGGGCCTTCGTGTACTCGGACAAGGTGTCCGAGGATCGTGCCAAGCAGGCCTATGCGGAGTTCGTGCCGCTCGACGGCAAGTTCGACCAGAACGTACTGCTGCAGGTCAAGAATGGCCCCATCGATTTTCAGCCGCGCGAGCCGCCACATCCTTTGTTCGGCGCGATGCCCAACACTCCGCTGATGCTGGAGATGCAGATCACCAAGGAATACCTCGGTTTCGCCACGCACCTCGTGTATCTCGGGCCGCTGTACGAAGAGGTGCTGCGCACCGACACCCGGGCGAAAGGCCCAGGCTCGACGGTCGGCAAGGTGATCGACGGGTCGTTGCACGGCCACACGCAAACCGGAATGGCCGGCGTCTCGAACATCGGCGCCGACCGCAACTGGACCGGCTCGCACTTCGACCAGGCCAACTGGTACGCATTCGGGCGGCTCGCGTGGGACCCCACGGATGCGGCACGCGATATCGCCGAAGAATGGGCGCGCCTGACCTTCTCCAACGACCCGGGATTCTTTGGTCCAGCCGTCGCCATGATGATGGGATCACGCGAGGCGGCTGTCGACTACATGACTCCGCTCGGGCTGACGCATCTCATGGCGAGCGGACATCACTACGGACCGGGCGCGTGGCAAGGCGCAGGTCCGCGCGCCGACTGGACACCTCCGTACTACCATCGTGCCGACGCGCACGGCATCGGCTTCGAGCGCGGCAGCGGCGGCAGCGATGCCGTCTCGCAGTATTCGCCGCCGGTGGCGGCGATGTTCGACAATCCTGAACTCACCCCCGAGAAGTTCTTGCTGTGGTTTCATCACGTACCGTGGGACCATCGCATGGCCTCCGGCGCAACGCTGTGGGACGAACTCGTGATGCACTACAGCCGCGGCCTCGAGTATGTACGTCAAATGCGCAAAACATGGGTGCAGCTTGCGCCCTACGTGGACGCCGAGCGCTACGCACAGACCGCCGCATTCCTCGTCATTCAGGAAAAGGAAGCCCAATGGTGGCGGGACGCGACGCTGGCGTACTTCCAAAGCCTCTCCGGGCGGCCCTTTCCCGCAGGCTATGCACCTCCGCTGCACTCGTTGCAGGACTACGAGGCGCTGTCCTTTCCCTACGCTCCGGGCAACCCGGGGTGGACGGCTGCACCGTTCCGGCGATAGCGGTACCATGCCGCGGACTCGAACTTGAGCGCGGAGGGTGGAATGATCATTGATCGGCGGGCAATGCTGGCGGCGATGATATTGGCGGCGGCCACGGCGCGCGGCGCCGCTGCCCCTGCACCGACCCGGCCTTTGCTGGATGCATTGTTTCAGGATCACGCAGTCCTGCAGCGGGACAAGCCCGTCCCGGTCTGGGGCGACGCGAGTCCCGGCGATCAAGTCGCCGTTTCCTTGAGTGGGGCGACGATTCAAACGCGCGCGGACGCATCGGGTCATTGGCACCTGATGCTGCCTGCCATGGCCGCCGGCGGCCCGTACTCGCTCAACGTGCGCACCCAATCCGGCGCCAGCCAGGCGGTTTCCGACGTGCTGGTGGGCGATGTCTGGCTCTGCTCCGGCCAGTCGAACATGGAGTTGCCGGTGTCCGCCACGCTCAACGCGCCGCGCGAAATCGCCGGCGCGACCAACAATTTGATCCGCGTCCTCACCGTTGCGCATGCCAATAGTCCGACTGCGCTCAAGGATTTTGCGGCACCCGTTGCTTGGGCTGCCGCGGAACCCGGGGTCATACGCGACTTTTCCGCGGCCTGTTACTACTTCGCGCGTGAATTGCAGAAGACGGTCGCAGTGCCGATGGGTTTGATTCACTCGTCATGGGGAGGGTCGAGCATTGAGACATGGTTCAGCGAGGCGGGATTGCGCGCCCTCGGCGGATTCGACGAACGCCTCGACCTGCTGCGGCTGTACGCGCGTGATCCGGCCGGCGGAAATGAAAGCCTGGCCGACATGTGGACGAGGTGGTGGCGCGCGCACGCGCCGGCCGGCTCGGAGCCTTGGAAGAACGCGGTCGCGGATCCCGCCAATTGGCACGACGTTCCGGAGCCCATGCGCGATTGGAAGACGTGGGGTGTGCGCGAACTCGCCAATCACGATGGCATGGTATGGTTTCGGCGCAGTGTTTCGCTCACGGCGGAACAGGCGGCCGCTGCCGCATCATTGTCCTTGGGCGCCATCGATGAAGTCGATGAGACCTGGGTGAACGAGCGCGCCATCGGCAACTCATTTGGCTGGGGAACCGAACGAACCTACCCGTTGCCGGCCGGCGTTCTGCATGCCGGTGAGAATTCCATCGTCGTCAATGTGCTGAGCACCTGGGATGCGGGCGGCATGTATGGCCCCAAGGATCGTATGGCACTACGCTTCGCCGACGGCAGCTCGGTTCCCCTG
>DATLVV010000084.1:0-11188 GCA_035577165.1 Steroidobacteraceae bacterium
GGGATGAGGGCTCGCTGCTGAATCCCGAAGGCACCGATGGCGCGCCCTATGCGATTTGGAGCATCCCCTACACCGGCAAGACGCGCCAGGTCACGCAGGATTTGCGGCTCACCTCCCTCGGCGATGCCGCGCTGCAGTACATCGTCGGCGCCTACTATCAGCATGAAGTGATTTTCAATTCGACCGAAAACATCATCTTCACGGATCCGGCGTTCAATACGTTCAATGACTACCGGGATTGCGCCGCCAATTCGTTCGGGCCGGGAACCGGATACAGCGTCGGCGCGAACATCAACCTAGGCTGCGACTACTACAATTCCTTCGATCAGATTCGCAACAGCTGGGCGGTCTACACCGACGATAGCTACAAGGCGGCGGACTGGATCACGGTCCGCGCAGGCCTGCGTTACAACCACGACAACGGCACGCAGAAGAATGCGCTCAATCAGCTCCGCGGCAGCGACCAGGTGCCGATCGCGAACCTGGGATTCTTCACCGAGCAACCGGACGGCTCGTCTGCGCCGACGCTGGTGCTGCCGGGTTCGCCGAACTACGACGCCTTGATCAATCAAACGCGCCGCCAGGATCTGCACAATACCGCCGTCACCGGCCGGGCCGGCGTCGACTTCAATCTCACCTCCGATTCGCTGCTGTACCTGAATTACAGCAAGGGCTACCGCTCGGCGACGTTCAATGCTCAATTCTTGTTTACGCCCAGCGATTTGACGACGGTGCTGCCGGAGTCGCTGGATTCCTATGAAGCGGGCTTCAAGACGGCGTGGTTCGATCACCGCTTGCAGGTGAACGGCGCGGCATTTCACTACCAATACAAGAATCAGCAGATCATCAATGTCTATCCCACCGGTCAGCAGCCGCTCATCAATCTGGGCAAGTCCAAGATCGATGGCGGGGAACTGGAAATCGTGACGCGGCCGATCCGCTCCCTCACCCTGCGGGCGGGCGCCGGTTTCCTGCGCACGGAGGTACAGGACGGGACGCTGGCGACGGGGTCGGTGGATGGACAGGAGTTGCCATATGCGCCGCACTTCTCCGGTACCGTGTCCCTGGACTGGGAAGTATTCAACCTCTCGAGCGCCGTGCTCAATTTGCATCTCGACACCAATTACAACTCCAAGCAGTACCTCGCACTGCCCAACGAAGATGCAATTTCGCAGGGCGGCTACTCGCTCACCAACGGACGATTGAGCCTGAAGACGGGCAACGGCGGTTGGGAGGTGGGACTGTGGTCGCGCAATCTGACCAACAAGTTCTATTTGACCAATGCGGTCGATGTGCAGGGATTCGGATTCGATTACCGGCACGTCGGCGTGCCGCGCATGTACGGTGTAGACGCGCAATATCACTTCTAGGGACTGCGTGACGCACGATCTGATTGTGCTGGGTTCAGGCGTCGCCGGCGGCGCGGTTGCAGCGCAGTTGGCTGCCGCCGGCCGCCGGGTCGCGCTGGTCGGCGGGGAATCCCGCCGCGGTTGGGAAGGATTGTCCGCACGCAGCCACGCCTTGCTGCTCAGCGAGGGAGTGGCGCTCGATGCCTTGAGCGCGGCGCCCGCCCCGAGACGGGGCCGCTGGGCGGAGCGCCCGGTCGAGGGACAGGAATGGATTATCGAACGCTCGCAGCTGGCGGCGGCGCTGCGCGCGAAAGCCGGCAGCGTGGGTGCCGAGTGGATGGGGACCTGGGCCGATGCCATTCATCCGAGCGACCAAGGTTGGCGGGTGCCATTGCGCGATGGCCGTACCCTGGCCGCGCCCTGGCTCATCGACGCACGCGGACGCCGCGGCGCTGAACGGCGCGGGCCTCTGCTGCTGGCGATTTCGCAGAGCTGGCATCGACATTCCGAGGCGCACGAGACGCGCATCGAAGCCTTCGACTCTGGATGGTGCTGGTGGGCGCAGCGCGGCCACCGCGTATGGGTGCAAGTGACCCGTCGCCCCCGTCAAGGTCATCCACGCGAATGGTTGGCGTTGACGGCGGCACAGCTGCCGGCACTGGCCGCGGTACTCGGCGACGCACGGCCTGACGGTGAACTGAATGCCTATCCAGCGCATGCGCGCTTGCGCGTGTCACCCCACCATCCGCGGCTGTGGCGGGTCGGCGATGCGGCGCTCGCGCTCGATCCTTTGTCGGGCCAAGGGGTCTATGAGGCGTTGCGCGGCGCGAAACTCGTGGCGACCGCTCTGCGCTCGGTGTTTGCGGGCGGCGATGCCGCGCTCGCCCATCGCTTTGTGAACGAGCATCAGGCGCAGGCGTTTGAGCGGGCCGTGCGCACGGCGGCGGGGTTTTATCGCGAAAATCAGCAGCGCGGAGTCTATTGGCGCGACATTGCCGATGCCTATGAGACGTTGCTGACGCCGGCCGCTGCCGGCGCGGCGCAGGCTCGGATGGAGTCGCGGCCGGTGCTCATCGAGGGACGTATCGTGCTGCGCGAGGTGCTGGTGACCGCACAACACCCGCGCGGGGTTTGGCATGTCGACGGCGTGCCGCTGGCTCCGCTGCTGCAGCATCTGAATCGCGCCCATGCCACCGTGGATTCGGCGGCACGGTTTCTCGATCGTTCGCCGCGCGAAGTGGCGAGCGCCATTCGCTGGCTGCAACAAAGCGACGCGGCGCCGCAATCGGTCTCAAGAATTCAGGCAGGAGGGTAGCTGTGCCAATCCGGGGTGGAAGGTTTCTGATCGCAATGGCTGCGCTGGTCCTCGGCGGACTGGGAGCGCGCGCGGCGCATGCCGAATCCCTGCCGGCGAATGATTTGCTGCGCACCTATTGCGGCGGCTGCCATCAAGAGCACGGCGGCCGGTTCGACCGTATCAGCGCGATTCGCAAGACGCCCGAAGGCTGGGTCATGACCCTGGCGCGCATGCGCCAAGTTCACGGTCTCGCACTCAGCGACGAGGTGCGCGATGCCGTCGTGAGATACCTCTCCGACACTCAAGGCCTCGCTCCGTCGGAATCTGCCGCGGGCCGCTTTGCGCTCGAGCGACGGCCGAATGCGCAGGACCTCAACCTCAGTCCGGAAATGGCTGTCATGTGCGGACGCTGCCACACCCTGGCGCGCGCGTCGCTGCAGCGCCGGGACGAGGAGGAGTGGCTCAAACTGGCGCACACCCACCTGGGCCAGTGGCCGTCGCTCGAATACCAGGCCTCCGGCCGCGACCGCCCTTGGTGGCAAATTGCCAGCGGCCCCATGCCCGCGCAACTGGCGGCGCTGTACCCCTTGAACACTCCGGCATGGACCGCGTGGCAGCAGCATCCGGCGGCGAACCTCGCCGGCACGTGGGTCGTCGTGGGTCGAGTGCCGGGCGGCCGGGATTTTTACGGCACCGCTCGCATCGTGGGCGATGCCGGCGGCAGCTACCAGGCCAGCTATCAACTGACCGACATCGACGGGACCGCAATCTCGGGCGAGTCGCAGGCCCTGGTCTACACGAAATTCGAATGGCGCGGCAGCGCCAAGGTCGCAGAGCGTTCGCGGCGCGAGGTGTATCACGTCTCCGAGGACGGGAATCGCATCGAGGGGCGCTGGTTCGACGCGCAGCATGACGAAGACGGCGGCGAGTGGACCGCAGTGCGCGAGGGCGGGCCGGCGCAGATCCTCGCGGTGTGGCCGCCGGCGCTGCGTGCCGGGACGTCCGCGAATCTCACGCTCGTCGGCAGCGGGCTCACGGCCGGCGAATTGTCCGTGGGCGAGGGCGTGAGCGCCGCGAACGTTCGGCGCGACCCCCACGTGATCCGCGCGCGCATCACCGCAACGGCGGCGGCGGCGCCCGGTCTGCGTCGCCTCGCCGCGGGCGGTGCCGAGGGGCATTTGGCGGTGTATCAGCGCATCGATGCGCTCGAGGTTTTACCCAAGTTCGGGATCGCGCGCTTGGGCGGCGGCCGGGTCGATCCGGTGAGCGCGCAATTTGAAGCGCAGGGCGCCGCGCATCTGCCGGACGGGCAGTGGCTGCCGCTCGGGCCGGTTGCGGTCACCTGGAGCACCGAGCCCTTCAATGCCGAGGCCAAGCGTACCGAAGATGAAAAGTTCGCCGGCTACATCGACCGCCGCGGCCGTTTCCTACCGTCCGCCGCCGGTCCCAATCCGGCGCGCGAATTCTCCGGTGACAATGTGGGCGATCTCGCGGTGGTCGCGCATACCGAGGAGGCGGGCCGCGACGTCACGGGCAAGGGCCACTTGATCGTCACCGTGCAGCGCTGGATTACCCCGCCCATCTATTGAAGGACGTCATGCCCACCACCCAAGAGCGACTGGAATGGAATGCCTGGAACGGCCACCTCGTGCACAGCGAGACCGATTCCTACCTGCTGCATGTGCCGACCACCGCGGTGTTCGGCGTCGACGCGCTGGCGCTGGCCGTCATCGATCTGTGCCGCGGGCCAGGCGGTCGCAGCGTCGATGAGGTGGTGGCGCTGTTGGCGCCCCGGCACGAACCGGCGCGGGTGCGCGCCTTCGTCGCGGAACTGCGCAAACTGGAAATGCTGCAGCTCTCCGGCAGCCTGCGCCCCATCAACCCGGCCAGCGTCAAAGTCAGTTCTTACCCCTTGAGCACCGTGGTGCTGAACGTCAATACGGGCTGCAATCTGTCGTGCACCTATTGCTACAAGGAAGACCTGGAGAAACCGGCCAACGGCCGCAAAATGGACTTCCTCACCGCCGCCCGCAGTGTCGATCTCCTGCTGAAGGCAGGCGCAGCACGCGAGCGCTTGAACATCGTTTTCTTCGGCGGCGAGCCGCTCACCAACGTGCCGCTGATTCAGCAGGTCACGGCGTATGCCGAAGCCGAGGGCGCCCGCGCCGGCAAGACCATGGATTTTTCTCTGACCACGAATGCCACCCTGCTCACGCCGGCCTTGATCGACTACTTCGATGCGCACCGCTTCGGCATCTCGGTATCCATGGACGGACCCAAGGTCCTGCATGACCGGCATCGCAAGAGCGTCGGCGGGCGAGGCACCTACGATGTCGTCGCGCGCAAGGTGCGCTTGCTGCTCGACCGCTATAAGTCGCGTCCCGTCGGCGCGCGCGTCACGTTGGGGGGCGGCAACACCGAAGTCGAAGCCATTCACGCCCACCTTCGGGGCGAACTCGGCTTCCACGAGGTGGGGTATGCGCCCGTGACCTCGGCCGCGGAGGCCTCGCATGCGCTCTCGGCACTCGAGCTCAACGAGGTGCATGCGGCCTTCGAGCGTTTGGGCGAGGACTATCGGCAGGCGGCGCTGCAGGGCCTGAACAACGGCTTCTCCAACATGCATCAACTCATGACCGATCTGCACGAGGGCCGGCGCAAGTCATTGCCCTGCGGCGCCGGGGTGGGTCTGTTGGCGGTGGACGGCGCGGGAGACCTCAATCTCTGCCATCGCTTCACGGGTTCGGATCTGCCCACCTTCGGCAACGTGGCGGCCGGCATCGACGGCGCGCGCCTCGGCGATTTTGTCGGCAAAGCCCTCGAACGAGAGGGGACGCATTGCGAGACCTGCCGCATCCGCAATATCTGCGCCGGCGGCTGCTACCACGAGTCGTACGCCCGGTTCGGCGATGCGCACCACCGCACCTATCACTATTGCGATCTGCTGCGCCGCTGGGTGGATTTCGGCGTGCGCGTGTACGGCGAGATTCAGCGCGGCAATCCGACCTTCTTTACCCATCACCTCGAACCGAGGAGTGTGTCCGTATGAGCGAACTGAAACCAACCAACCGCAAGGCTGAATTGCTCCTGGACGCCGTGGCGGAAGGACATGTGGAAGAAGTGCTGGCCATGGAGACCGTGGCGGGCTGCGCCACCACTTTCGATCCGGGCTGGGAAGTCGATCCGTTCGGCGGCGTGGCGTCCCTGTGTCAGCCCATGGAAGCGGATTTGTACGGCTGCTCCGATCCGTGCTGGTGGCCGGCGCAGGTGCCGGACACCATGAATACCTATCCAGGATGGGATGCCGGCAAGCCATCGGCGCCGGCAGATTGGCGTGATCTGGACGCGGTTTTTCCCAAGAAATGAATTGGAGCGCCACCATGTCGATTTCGGGTCAACCTCGTTCGCAGGCACGCTGGGTTGCAGGCGTGCTCCTCGTCTGCTGCATCACGGGCATGAACCTCGCACACGCCTCCGATCTCATCCTCACCGGGGCCAAACCGGATCGGCTGTTCATCATCGATGCGGCCAGCCGCAGTGTTCGCACGGAACATCGGGTGGCGGGCGCGGAGGGGCAAATTTTTACCACTGTCTTGTCGCCGGATCAGCGCACCGCGTACTTGTTGGTGGATCGCATGGAGCGCGTGGTCGGCATCAACCTTGAGAGCGGGCGTGAAGTGTTTCGCGCGGATCTATCCATCGCAGGCGAGCGCGTCAAGTGCTTCTTCGCCATCGCCGTCTCGAGCGACGGCAGGGAGCTGATCGTTTACGAGCTGCCGACCAAGCTCAATTCCAGCGAATATGTGGTGCAGGATCCGCGCTTTGCCATATTCAAGACCAATGCGGGACTCGAGGCGAAAGCCGTGCGCACCTATCCGGCGCCGCGCCGGGTGCACATGCTCCTGACCCGGCCGAACGGCAGCAGCTTCTATGCCATCGGCTTCGATCTCTACGAGTACGACTTGAAGAGCGGCAAGCTGCTCGGCACCCGCGGCATCCAAAAATGGGACATTCCTGATCACGCCCAACCGGATTTGCTGGCGTTCTGGCCGGTGACGGAACCCACCGGTATTTTTACCAGCCCCATCTATGCCGAGGTCAAGAAGGCGGGCGTCAGCACACCGACCACCTCCCTGATGTCGCTCGATTTGAAGAGCGGTGACTTGTCGTACATGGATTTCGAGCCCCTGTCGGCCTTGATATTCTCGACAGTGCTGAGCCCGGACAAGAAGCACGCTTATGGGGTGTACACCACTTTGACGAGCATCGATGTCGGCGGCCATCGGTTGGAGAAGCGCGTGTCGTTGGATCATACGTTTTATGATGTGAACGTATCGAGCGACGGCCGTGAGGTCTATCTGGGCGGGACCAACTGCGACGTGGCCTTCTACGATGCGGCCAGTCTCGAGAAAAAAGCCATCCTGAAACTCCCGGGCTGCAGCGACCAAGCGCTGTCGACCTTACGTGTCATCCACGGAAAGTAAACCGCGCGGCCTGCGCCGCCTGCTGTGGCCGCATTTGCGGCCGCAATGGCGTTACTTTGCGGGGTCGTTGCTCCTGGCCCTGATCCTCGCGTCCTTGTCCGCCGCCCAGCCGCTGCTGACGCGAATCGTGATCGATGATGGCTTGATTGCGCACCGATTCGGACGATTGGTCGCGGCGTGTGCGGGCATGCTGGGGTTGGCGACGCTGGGATTCTTGTTGGGCGGTGTGCATCGGACGATCTATGTGCGGGCGTCCGGCCGCTCCCTGTTCTCGCTGCGCAGCGCCATCTATGAGCATCTCCTGCGGGTGTCGCCGCGCCGTCTGGCGCGCGTGACGGTGGGCGATTTGGTGAGCCGGCTGGACGGCGATATTGCAGAGATTCAGCGCTTCGGCACCGATGCCGCGCTATCGCTGGTCAGCAGCGTGCTGTCCCTGGTCGCGATCGGCGCCGTGATGCTGCTGCTGTCGTGGCGCCTCACGCTGTTGGCGGCTGCCTTGCTGCCGCTGCAGCTGCTGGTGCGTCATTTTGCGCGGCCCAGAATCGAATCGACCACCCGCGAGCTGCGCGCCTCCGCCGCGCAATTGAGCGGATTTTTCATCGAGACTCTCTCGGGCGCCCGCCAAGTTCAGGCGTCGGCGGCCGAATCGCTCGAAACGCAGCGCCTCGGCCGCCTGGGTGAGCACTATCTAGGGCGGGTATTGCGGCAGCAATGGGCCACCTATGCCACCGGCTCGCTCGCTTCGCTCGCCGGCCACACCGTGACGGCCGCCAGCTTCATTTTGGGCGGATGGTACGTCGCACACGGTCAATTGACCGTGGGAACGCTGGTGGCATTTGTCGCCTATCTTGGCCGCAGCGCCGGGTCGGCGGCTTCGCTGGCGGCGATCTACAGCGGCTATCATCGCGCGCGCGTGAGCCTTGATCGAGTGCGCGAGCTGCTGGACTTGCCGGCCGTGCAGGAGGCTGCCGAGGCCGTGCCAATACCGAAGGATGCCCGCGGTGCGCTGCGCATGGAAGGCGTGACGGTATTGGGCGCGGTCGAGGGACGGCCGCTGCTGCAAAGCGTGACGCTCGACATACCCGCGGGAAGCAAGGTGGTGCTGCGGGGTGTTTCCGGGGCGGGTAAGTCGACCGTGACCGACTTGCTGCGCCGCTTTCTCGAACCCGACGCGGGGCAAATCCTGCTGGATGGACGGCCCTTGAACGAATTTCGGCTGGCCGATCTACGCCGCCGTGTGGCCGTGGTCGAACATTCGCCCATTTTGTTCCATGGCACCATCCTCGACAACTTGCGCTACGGACATCCGGCCATCGATGAATCTCAGGTTCGTGCGGCGGCGCTGCGGGCGGGAGTCGACGAGTTCGTCGCGGGCCTGCCGCAGGGATACGAGACGCAGATCGGCGAGGGCGGCGCCGGCCTCTCCACCGGGCAACGGCAGCGCATCGCCATCGCGCGCGCGGCGCTGGCACAGCCGCTCATCGTCATTCTCGATGAGGCGACCAGCGGACTGGATGTGGAGACCACGCTGGCCGTTCACCGCGCGCTCGATCATAGCTTTGCCGATCGGACTCGACTCATCATCACCCACCGTGCATCGGATATCGAGAACTCGGATCTTTGTTGGCGACTGGACGCGGGCCAAATCAGGCCCGCCGCGTTGGCTGGCTCATGACCTGGCGGATCGGCTTGATCGATAGTTGCGGCGCTCATCCGCGAGCCGTGGCCGCGGCTGCCTTTGCCGGCCTTTCGCCGCAGGCAGCCGGGCGGGGCGTCGTCGCGGACGCTACGGGCCACGGCACCCGCATGGCCGACGTGATCTGCAGTGCGCATGCATCCGTCGAGCTAGTGCTGGGCCAAGTGTTCGTTGCTTCAACGCGAGCCAACGCGGCGTCGGTGGCCGCGGCCATGGACTGGGCGGTGTTGCGGGGGGCGCAGCTGCTGCACTTGAGTCTAGGGCTGTCGGCCGACCGCACCGTGCTCGCCTCGGCGGTGCAGCGCGCTCTCGATGCGGGGGTGCTGATCGTTGCGGCAAGCCCGGCGCGTGGCGCGCCGGTCTATCCCGCGAGCTATGCCGGCGTCATTCGCGCGACCGGCGATGCGCGTTGCGCCGCCGATGAGATCTCGCATCTTCGGCATTGGACTTTTGGCGCAGCCCCGAGGACGCCCGCCGAGAGGGGCGGACCGCCCGAGCGGGGTGGGGCGAGTGTGGGCGCCGCGTGGGTTACGCGAGCGATCACACATCTTCCCGCAGGGATGACCGCATGCCGCGTCGTCGAGGCCCTGAGCGCGCGCGCCGCCTACCGCGGCATCGAACGAAAAATGCCCCACGCGCTGCACGCAAACTCGCAGACCTAATGGTGAGTGCGGCCATTACATGGGCCGCGCGCTACGCCGGCGATTTCGTCCAGAAATCAACTAGTGTCCATCCGGCCGAAAAGACTGTGTGCTGGCCGCGAGCGGATCCGCGGACGTCGGACTCCCCATGGCATCGAGCAACGCCGCACTGTCGGTGAGCCGCGTGGCGCGCGCGGCGACGTACGTGACATAGGCGTTCTGATACTGCGACCGAGCGCCCAGCACGGCGTACAGGGGGGCGGATCCTTCAGCAAATCGCCCTTCGAGTTCCTGCTGCACTTCCTTGAGGGCGTCGGCTGATCGCTGCGTCTGCTCGAGCTCTTTCGCGTCCTCGTCGAGCGACACCAGCGTATCGGCGACCGACTGAAACGCCGCGAGCACCGTCTGCCGGTACTGCGCGACGGCGGCTTCGTAGGCGGCCTGATACTCCCGCTGCCGGGCGCGCAGCGCGCCGCCATGAAAGAGCGGTTGGGTGAGCGAAGCCCCGACACCCCAGATGGCTCCCCCCGGGGAACTGAATGTCGACCAGTCGAACCCACCGCGGCCGTAGGAGGCCGATAGCGTGAGCGAGGGATACAGTGCGGCGCTCGCGGCGCCGGCTGAATCGGCGCCCGCGCGCACCGACGCCTCGGCGGCCAGAATGTCCGGCCGCTGATGCACCAGCTCCGAAGGCACCGCCACGGGCAGACGCTCGGGCAGGTGCAGCTCGTCGAGCGACAGTGGTGCGGGTGCGGCGTCGGGCGTACGGCCGAGCAGCACCGCCTCGGCATGCTGCACGGTGAGCAGCTGGCGACGCAGGGGCGGGAGCACCCGTTGCGCCTCGGCGGCTCCTTCCTCGGCGGTCAACCAGTCCAGGCGCGCGGCGCTGCCGAGTTGGTAGCGTTCGCGCAGCTGCCGGGCGCGATGCTCTTCCGCCTCGGCATACACGGCGACGGCATCGATCTGCGCCCGCAGCGACGCCGCGTTGATCGCGGCGAGCACGACGTTGAAGGCGACCGCACGTCGCTCGACCTCGAGCTCATAGGCCTGCGCCCGCACCTGGCCGAGGAGGGCGCGGTCCGCCAGCATCGAAGCGCCGAAAAAGTCCAGGGTCCAGCCCCCCTGCACCTCGGCCGCAAACACGTTGTAGAGGAAAGTCTGTTGGTGCAGGCCCGGGATGCTGAGCGCCCGCTGGCGGCTCGGGGAGAATCCGGCATCGAGGTGCGGATAGAGATTGTTGCCGACCTGCTCGCGCACCTGCTCGTGCGCGGCGCGCAGGTTCGCCCCGGCTGCGGCGAGCGATTGATTGTGGTCCAACGCCTCGCCGACCAGCGCGTCGAGCGGCGGGCTGCCGAAGGCGCGCCACCATTCCGGTACCGGCGCTGCGCCGAGCGCGAGCTGTTGGAGCGGACCGTGATCGGTCGGCACTTGTTCGCTCGGCGCTGCGATCGAGTAGTGGTCCGACGCGGCGATGACCGGGGGCGCCCGCGGCGGTCCGAAGGCCGTGCACGCGCTGAGCATTGACCCCGCGACGGCGGCGAGCAGGCGGATTGGCCGGTGAGTCCACGTTTTCATGGCTGACCCTCCAGGGCAGGCCGAGCCGCGAGGGGCGGCTCGGTCGCCGCGGCCGGCCGTTCACGGCGCACGCGGAACCAGGCCGCATACAGTGCGGGCAGGAAGAACAGCGTGAGCACCGTGGCGAGGGTGATGCCACCCATGAGGGA
>DATLVV010000085.1:0-2643 GCA_035577165.1 Steroidobacteraceae bacterium
AGATGGATATCAAGATCACGAGCATCACGCGCGAGATCATGAAAGTGGCGCTCGATCAGGCCCGCGACGGCCGCCTGCACATCCTGGGCGAGATGAACAAGGTGCTCTCCAAGCCGCGCGAGAACATGTCGGAGTGGGCGCCCACCATCATCACTTTGAAGATCGATCCGGAAAAGATTCGCGACGTGATCGGCAAGGGCGGCGCCGTGATCCGGCAAATTACCGAGGAGACGGGCACGTCCATCGATATCGAGAACGACGGCACGGTAAAGATCGCTTCCGTGCAGGGTGCTGCCGGCCGGGAGGCGCAACGGCGCATCGAATTGATCACGGCCGACGTCGAAGTGGGCAGAGTGTACGAGGGCAAGGTGGCGCGGTTGATGGACTTCGGCGCCTTCGTGACCATACTTCCCGGCCGCGATGGCCTGGTCCACATTTCGCAGATTTCCGAGGAGCGCGTTGAGCGCGTCGGAGACAAGTTGAAGGAAGGCGATGTGGTGCGCGTCAAGGTTCTCGAGGTGGATCGTCAAGGGCGCGTGCGCTTGTCGATGCGCAATGTCGACGCTGCGTAACGCGCCGCTGACTCAAAAAATTCGTTTGAGCGTGCTGCCGGGGGTGACTCTCGCAGCCGCGTTCAGCGCCGGCATTGCGGGCGCCGGCATTGCAGGAGCCGGCGTTACGGGCGCCGCTGTTACGGGCGCCGTTACGGGCGCCGCCGCGGAGCACTCGTACGGCCTGGCCAGCACCGACGGCCAATATTCCGAATGGTTGGATCACGCAGTGCCGCCGCGCCTGGACTTTTTCCGCTACGCAAACGGCGGCTGGATCAAGGCCAATGCCATGCCCGCCGACCGCGCGTACTGGGGCGTCGACACCCTGTTGGAGCAGGAGAACCAAAGCTTCATCCGCGATTTGCTGACGTCGCTGCCGGCGAGCCCGGAGGGCAGCGTGCAGCGCCAGTTGGCCGACTTCTACGGCAGCGGCATGGACGAGAAGGGCATCGACGCGGCCGGATTCTCGCCCTTGCAGACGGAGCTCGACCGCATCACCGCGATCGGAAATTTGCAGGAGCTGCAGGCGGAATTTGCGCGGTTGCAGCTGATCGGTGTGGCGGCGCCCCTGCAATTGAGTGAGATGCAGGACTTCAAGGACAGCACCCAGGTCATTGCCTTGGCGCTGCAAGGCGGCCTTGGCCTGCCCAACCGCGATTACTACCTGAAGAGCGAGCCGGTTTTCGCCGCCGCACGCCGCGAATATGTGCTGCATATCGCCCGCATGTTCGAACTGCTGGGTGATTCGAAGGCGGCGGCCGAACGGCAGTCCAAAGCCGTGTTCGGCCTGGAGATGCGGCTGGCGCGAGGTTCGATGCCGGATGTGGATCAGCGCGATCCCCTCGCCATCTATCATCCGATGACTTTGCAACGTGCTGCGGTGCTGACGCCGCACCTCGATTGGCGCGGCCTGCTGCAGAGCGTGGGGCACCCGGAGATCGCTTCACTGAACGTGGCAATGCCGGATTTTTTCAAGGCGCTCGACCGGGAGTTGCCGGGTACGCCGCTTGCCGATTGGAAGGCATATCTGCGCTGGCAGCTCATCGACAGCTATGCACCGTACCTCTCCACGCCGTTCGTGAATGAGGATTTTCACATGCGCACCGTGCTGACCGGCGCCGAGGAACTGCAGGCTCGCTGGCTGCGCGTGCTGACCGCGGAGGACGAGGCCTTGGGGTTTGCGATCGGCGAATTGTACGTGGCGCGCAAATTTCCTCCGGCGGCCAAGCAGGCGGCCGTCACCATGGTCGAGCGCATTCGCGATGCGCTGCGCGACGACCTGCGGACTCTCGCATGGATGTCCCCCGCGACCCGCGCGGCGGCCATCGAGAAGCTCGAGCAAATGGAGCTGCGCGTAGGCTACCCGGATCGCTGGCGCGACTATTCGGCCCTCAAAATCGACCGCGGCCCGTACGTGCTCAATGTGCTGCGCGCCCGTGAATTCGAGCAGCGGCGTGAATACGATAAGATTGGCAAACCCGTCGACCGCAGCGAATGGTCCATGAGCCCGCAAACGGTCAATGCCTACTACGATCCGTCGATGAACAGCCTGAACATTCCGGCGGGCATTCTGCAGCCGCCGTATTTCGATCAAAGCTGGCCGGCGGCGGTGAACTACGGCGCCACCGGCGCAAGCACGGTCGGCCATGAAATGACCCACGGATTCGATGACGAGGGCGCGAAGTTCGATGGACACGGCAATCTGAAGAATTGGTGGGCGCCGCAGGATCTGAAGAAATTCCGAGCGGCAACCCGTTGCGTCGCGGAGCAGTTCTCAAGCTACACCGTGCCCGGCGGAATGCATGTTCAAGGTGAACTGGTGACCGGCGAAGCGGTGGCCGATCTCGGCGGGTTGATCTTGGCGCGGCGCGCGTTGCATGCGCTGCAGCCGCAGGATCCTGCGGTGGACCGGCAGTTCTATCTCGCCTTCGCGCACTCCTGGGCCGGGCAGATGCGCCCGGAACAGGCGCAGGAATTGGTGACCACGGATCCGCACCCGCCCGCCGAATTTCGCACCAATGGCTCCCTGGTCAACGACGCAGAATTTCAGGCGGCGTTTGCGATCCCGAGTCCAAGCCCGATGGTCAAAAGC
>DATLVV010000086.1:0-7285 GCA_035577165.1 Steroidobacteraceae bacterium
GGCGAGCGCGTCAATGTGCTGCGCTACTGGCTGTGCGAATCGGGAGTGGAGCCGCCATCCACCGCACGCTTGACGGAGGCCCTGCGGCAAATACTCGATGCGCAGCTCGATCACATGCCCGCGATTCCGTGGGGCCATTGCGCTCTGCGGCGCTACCGGCAGCGGATCTTCATCACGGCCGCCGAGCTGCCGCAGCTCGACGGCGCGCGGCGCTGGCGGGTGGGAGGCGACTCGCGAGTCGAGCTCGGGCCCCAATTGGGAAGCTTGCGCTGGGCCGCGCAAATCGGCGGCCTTGATCCGCAGCATTTGCCGGAATTCCTGACGGTGCGGCGGCGCGGCGGCGGTGAAACCATCCGGCCCTCGCGCGGCGCGAAAACGCAAACGGTGCAGCATCTCTGCCAAGCGCAGGGCGTGCTGCCGTGGATGCGCGACGCGCTGCCGTTGGTGTTTGCGGACGAGGCGTTGATCGCCGTCGCCGATTTGTGGCAGGAGGCGAGCCGCTCTGCGGCCGACGGCGCCCCGGGTTTGGCGATTCGCTGGGAGAATCCGCCGATTATTGTTTAAGGAGTCTGTTGTCTGGATTGCCGCAGGCGCCGTGATCTGCTAACCTGAATTCCCGTCGAATTCTCATTGTTCCCAACAGGCTTTGTTTGAATCCGCGCGACAGATTTGCGCGCGAGAGCTTAACTTTTCGGCGGTGCCCATCATGACTCGATTCGTTTTCGTCACCGGCGGTGTCGTTTCCTCGCTGGGCAAGGGCATAGCGTCGGCATCCCTGGGAGCCATTCTCGAGGCGCGCGGGCTCAAGATCAGCATGGTGAAATTGGATCCCTACATCAACGTGGATCCCGGCACCATGAGCCCGTTCCAGCACGGCGAGGTGTTCGTCACCGCCGACGGTACCGAGGCTGACCTCGATCTAGGGCACTACGAGCGCTTCGTGCGCATGACCACCGGACGTAACAGCAATTTCACGACCGGGCGAATTTACGAGCGGGTGATCGCCAAGGAGCGTCGCGGCGACTATCTGGGCGCCACCGTTCAGGTAATCCCTCACATCACCGATGAGATCAAGTACCGGGTGCGCATGGGCGCCGGCGACGCCGACGTGTGCATGGTGGAAATCGGCGGCACGGTGGGCGACATCGAATCGCTGCCGTTTCTGGAGGCGATTCGCCAGATGGGGGTGGAACTCGGCCGCAATCAAGTGCTGTACATGCACTTGACGCTGGTGCCCATCGTCGGCGGTTCCGGGGAAATCAAGACCAAGCCCACGCAGCATTCGGTCAAGGAACTGCGCGGCATCGGCATCCAGCCCGACATCCTGCTGTGCCGCTGCGCGCAAGCGCTTCCCGACGAGCAGCGGCGCAAGATCGCGCTGTTCACCAATGTCGAAGAGCGCGCGGTGATTTCCGGAGTGGATGCCGACGACATCTACAAGATACCGATGCTGCTGCACGAAGAGGGCCTGGACGACATCGTGGTCGACAAGCTGCGGCTGAATGCGCCGCCGACCGATCTGCCGGAATGGCGGGCGGTGGTCGCCGCCAAGCAGAGCCCGGAAGCGGTGGTCGACATCGGCATGGTCGGCAAGTACGTGCAGATCCGCGACTCCTACATTTCGCTGAACGAGTCGTTGATGCACGGTGGCATCAAGACGCGCACCCGCGTCAACATCCACTACTTCGAGTCGCAGGACATCGAGCGCATGGGTCCCGCGGCGCTGCAAAACATGGACGCCATACTGGTGCCCGGCGGCTTCGGCGACCGCGGCATCGAGGGCAAGATTCAGGCCATCCGTTTTGCGCGTGAAAACCGCATTCCCTACCTCGGCATCTGCCTGGGGATGCAGCTGGCGATCATCGAGTACGCGCGCAATGTGCTGGCGCTGAAGGGCGCGAACAGCACCGAGTTCGACCGCGCCACCAATCATCCGGTGATCGCATTGATCACCGAATGGCAGGATTTGGAGCGCGGCCAGCAAGTGCGCGACGAGAAGTCCGACCTGGGCGGCAGCATGCGCCTCGGCGCGCAGGAAGCGAGGCTCGTGCCCGGCTCGCTGGCGCACGCGATCTACGGCAAGTCATCGATCTTTGAGCGCCATCGCCATCGCTATGAATTCAACAATCACTATCTCGATGAGCTGACCGCGGCGGGCTTGAGCTTTTCGGGATTCTCGGCGGACGGTCTGGTGGAGTTCATCGAGCTGCGCTCGCATCCCTGGTTCGTGGCCAGCCAGTTTCACCCCGAATTCACCTCGACTCCGCGCGACGGCCACCCGCTGTTCACGGGATTCGTGCGTGCGGCGCGCGAGTACCGCGCCGCCCTGCAGCCCGGCCGCGCGACCGCATGAAATTGTCTTCCTTCGAGGTCGGACCGGAGCGTCCGTTTTTTCTCATCGCGGGTCCCTGCGTCATCGAAAGCGATGCCCTGGTGCAGGATGTCGCGGGACGCCTCAAGGAGATGACCGGCAAGCTCGGGATTCCGTTCATCTTCAAGGCGTCGTTCGACAAGGCCAACCGGTCGTCGCGCTCGAGCTTTCGCGGACCGGGGCTCGATGCCGGCCTCAAGACCTTGGCGCGGGTGCGCGAGCAGTTCAAGGTTCCGGTGTTGACCGACGTGCACGAAGACACGCCGCTCGCCGACGTGGCGGCGGTGGTGGATGTGCTGCAGACCCCGGCATTCCTGTGCCGGCAAACCAATTTCATCGTCAGCGTGTGCTCGCAGGGCAAGCCCGTGAACATCAAGAAGGGGCAATTCCTGTCGCCCTGGGAGATGCAGAACGTGGTCGACAAGGCGCGCTCCACCGGCAATGCGCAGATCATGGTGTGCGAACGAGGCTTCTCCTTCGGCTACAACAATCTGGTGTCCGACATGCGTTCGCTCGCCATCATGCGCAGCACCGGATGTCCGGTGGTGTTCGACGCCACCCATTCGGTGCAGCTGCCCGGCGGCCAGGGCCAGTCCTCCGGCGGGCAGCGCGAGCATGTTCCGGTTCTGGCGCGCGCCGCGATGGCCGCGGGGGTGGCGGGAATATTCATGGAAACGCATCCTGATCCGGCGAAGGCGTTGTCGGATGGGCCGAATGCGTGGCCTCTGGATCGCATGGCCTCGCTCCTGGCCACGCTCAAAGAATTGGATGTCGCAGTGAAGAAGCAACCCTTCGAGGAATCTTTGTTATGAGTCGAATCGTCGATATCCGCGGCCGTGAAATCATCGATTCCCGCGGAAATCCCACCGTCGAAGCGGATGTAGTGCTGCATTCCGGCATCGTCGGCCGCGCCGCGGTGCCTTCCGGCGCCTCCACCGGTTCGCGCGAGGCGGTGGAACTGCGCGACGGCGATGCGAAGCGCTACGGCGGCAAGGGCGTGCTCAAGGCGGTGGCGCACGTCAACGGTCCGCTGCGCGATACGCTGGTTGGATTCAACGCCCAGGATCAACGCGGGCTCGACGCCCGTTTGCTGAAGGCCGACGGCACCGATTTCAAATCCAATCTGGGCGCAAATGCCTTGCTGGCCGTGTCCTTGGCGGCGGCGCATGCGGCCGCGCGCGACAATGGTCTGCCGCTGTATCGGCACCTGGGAGGCGCCGGCGATGTAACCCTGCCGGTGCCCATGATGAACATCATCAACGGCGGCGCGCACGCCGACAACAGCGTCGACATCCAGGAGTTCATGATTCTTCCCATCGGCGCGCCGTCTTTCTCTGAAGCGGTGCGCTACGGCGCCGAGGTGTTCCATACCCTCAAGAAAGTGCTGCATGCCAAGGGGCTCAATACCGCGGTCGGCGACGAGGGCGGCTTCGCTCCCGACCTGCCCTCGAACGAAGCAGCCCTCACCACCATTCTCGAAGCCATCGACAAAGCCGGCTACAAGGCGGGCAAGGATATTTATCTCGGGCTGGATGTGGCGAGCACGGAGTTCTTCAAGGACGGCGTGTACGAGTTGGAATCAGAGAAGCGCAGGTTCAGCGCCACCGAGTTTGCGGACTATCTCGCGGGTCTTGCGGCCAAGTACCCGATCGTCACCATCGAGGACGGCATGAGCGAGGGCGATTGGGACGGCTGGTCGATTCTCACGAAAAAATTGGGCGCCAAGGTGCAGCTGGTGGGCGATGATTTGTTCGTCACCAACACCAAGATTTTCGCCGAGGGCATCGCGAAAAAAATTGCCAATGCCATCCTCATCAAGCCGAATCAAATCGGTACATTGACGGAGACGCTCGCGGCCATCGACATGGCGCACGGAGCGAAGTACGCCGCCGTCGTGTCGCACCGCTCCGGTGAAACCGAGGACGCAACCATAGCGGATATCGCGGCGGCCACCACGGCCACCCAGATCAAGACCGGTTCGATGTCGCGATCGGACCGCATCGCCAAGTACAACCAGTTGCTGCGGATCGAGGCGGAGCTCGCCGGCAAGGCGGCGTATGCGGGGGCTCGCGCATTGTCGGTACCAATCTCTTAAGAGTTCATGCTAAGCTCCTGTCCCCATGAGGATTTTCGTAGCTGTCTTAGGTCTTGCCTTGGTTTTGCTTCAGTATCGGCTTTGGCTTTCCGACCAAGGAATACGCGAGGTATCGCGCCTTCAGGCGGCGGTCGAGCTGCAGGCCTCCGCCAACCGCGAGCAAGCTGAGCGCAATCGCCAATTGGTCGCGGAAGTGACTGATCTTCGAGGCGGCCTGACCGCGCTCGAAGAGCGCGCCCGCAGCGAACTCGGCATGGTTGGCAACAGCGAAACCTTTTACCAAGTCGTGACGGCGGCAACGCCTCCCCCCGCCGCGCCTGCGACCACCGTTACCGCTCGCGCGCAGTGAAGCCTGCCCAAGCAGCGCGGCGCGTCTGGGCCGTCGTTCCCGCCGCGGGCCGCGGTGCCCGCTTCTCCGCGTCGGCTCCCTCGGCCGCTCCCAAGCAATACGCCTCTCTGCTCGGCGCGACCGTGCTGGAATGGTCGCTGAAGGCCCTGCTGGCGGAGCCGCGGGTGCACGCCGTGGTGCTGGGTCTCGCGGCAGACGATGCTCACTGGATCAAGCTCGCGCCGCGACTCGCCTCGCCCAAGCTGCACACCGCCATCGGCGGCGTCAATCGGCAGGACACGGTGGCGAACGCTCTCGAGTTCCTGGCGGAGCGGGCCGCCGCGGATGATTGGATACTGGTTCACGATGCGGCGCGCCCTTGCCTGAGCGGCGCCGATCTTCGCGCCTTGCTCGACGCCCTCGATCCCGGACCCGGACCCGGATCCGGATCCAGAGCCGGCGGCGGCGGGGCTCGCAACGGTGCCGTGCTCGCCGCCCCCATCGTCGACACCGTCAAGCGCGAGCTGGGAGATCACGTCATCACGGTGGATCGCGCCGGGTTGTGGCGGGCGTTGACACCGCAGGTGTTTGCCTTTGCAGAGCTGCGCCATGCGCTGAAGGAAGCGACGCTCGCCGGCATCACGGTGACCGATGAGGCGCAGGCCGTCGAACGCTTGGGGTTGCACCCCATTCTGGTGCAGGGATCGCCATTCAATATCAAAGTCACGCGCGGCGATGACTTGGCCACCGCCGCCAAAATACTGATGATGACCGAGGAGATGCCGATGCGAGTCGGACAGGGTTTCGACGTCCACGCCTTCGGCGAGGGCGACCACGTCATGTTGGGAGGAGTGCGCATCGCACATCCGCGCGGGGTGGTGGCGCACTCGGATGGCGACGTCGTCATTCACGCGCTGTGCGATGCGTTACTCGGAGCGCTGGGCGACGGTGATATCGGCCGGCATTTTCCCGACAGCGATCCGCGATATCGCGGCGCCGACAGCCGCGTGTTCCTGCGGGCGGTGGCGGCGCGTATGCAGGCGGCCGGACTGAAGTTGATCAATGCCGACATCACGGTGCTTGCCGAGGCGCCGCGCGTTGCCGCACATCGCGATGCGATGGCCGCCAACCTCTCGGCCGATCTCGGCGTCGCGGCCCAGCTCATCAATATCAAGGCCACGACCACCGAGCGCCTGGGTTTCATCGGCCGCGGTGAAGGGCTGGCGGCGCTCGCATCCGTGCTGCTGGGGCCTTGAGGACTTGAGCGTGTACGGCAGGCGGGCGGAGGCGTGGAATCGATCTGCATTGCAGCCGCCCCGCGCGCATGGCACGCCGCTGCTGTCGGCCACCTTCAAAGCGGCACCCGAGGATTTTCACGTCGAAGAGCGGCTGTCGTTCGAGCCGTCGGGCAACGGACCGCACTGGCTGCTGCGGGTGGAGAAACGCACCGCCAACACTCGTTGGGTGGCGGCCGAAATCGCCCGTCTGGCCGGTGTCCCCGGCGGCGATGTGGGCTACGCGGGACTCAAGGACCGGCAGGCGGTTGCGGTGCAGTGGTTCAGCGTGCCGGCCGCCGGCAAGGCGGCTGATTTCTGGAACGGCGTGCGCACCAATGAGTTCAAAGTGCTCGAGGTGCACGCTAATTTGCGCAAGCTCAAAATCGGCGCGCTGTCGGGCAACCGCTTCCGAATCCGCCTGCGCGATGTCATGTGGTCACGGGAACAACTGGAATCCAAGCTCGAGTCGCTGCGGGCGCACGGAGTGCCCAATTATTTCGGGCCGCAGCGTTTCGGGCGCGAAGGCTACAACCTCGACCGGATCGCGGCTTGGCTGCAAAGCGCAGTGGCGCCGCGCGGCCGCACGGAGCGCAGCTTTACGCTGTCGGCGGCACGGTCCTTGGTATTCAATGCGGTGCTGGCGCGACGCGTGGAAGCGGGCGATTGGTCGCAACTTGCGGCCGGGGACCTGGCCAGCCTCGACGGCAGCGGCAGCCACTTTGCCGTCACCGCTGTCGACGATGAGCTGCGCCGCCGCCTCGCCGAGTTCGATATTCACGCTTCGGGTCCTCTGTGGGGCCGCGGTCCGCCGGCGACCCTGGGCTATGCATTGCAGCACGAACTTGCGGTGTCGAACGAGCTTGCAGCGGTCACCGGCTTGCTGGCCGCCGAAGGATTGTCGCAGGAGAGGCGCGCGCTGCGTTGCGCCGTGCGGGAGCTGGCTGCGGAGCGCGATGTCAGCACGCTCACCTTGAGCTTCTCGCTGGGGCGGGGACAATTCGCCACCTCGGTGCTGCGCGAGATCTGCGAACTTCAGGGCGCCGCGGAACTCGATGCGGACCAGGAGTGAATGAACGTTGTGACCGTGCTCAATAGATGTCGAACACCGCTTCGCGCCGGCCCAGCCGGCCTCTTTCGTCGGCGATGATCATCAACAGGCGGTGGTGGCCTTGCGGCAGCTGAGCGCCGGACACAAGCAGGCCCTTCTGTGAAAC
>DATLVV010000087.1:0-2129 GCA_035577165.1 Steroidobacteraceae bacterium
CGCGACCACCGGGGATCGAAACCTGAGTAGTACAGGTAGAGACTATCGCCGACGACGAAGCCGATTCGCATGGCGACCACTTCGGATCCCACTTTGAGCTGGAACAGCCGCAGCACCCCCTGCTTGCACAGCCGCTCGCAGACATCGCGCAGAAAATCCCGCAACAGCTTGTTGGCAAACCGGTCCAGGTGCGACGGCGCGGTCTTCATCTGGGCCCGCAGGCGGTGCAGTTCGAAAAAGCGATCCAAGGCGGGCTGCAGTGCGGGCAGGCTGTCGATCACCTGCAGTTCGCAGGAATGCCCTTCACGTTTCAATGAGTTGTAGCAATGGCGCAGCGATTCGCGGATGTTGCGCTTGAGGCCGCTGCGAAATTCTTCCCAGGTCGCCGGCATGTCGAGCACGAAGTCCGATTGCGGCGGCTGCCATTGCAACCTGCCGTCAGCCCCCAGCGCCTCGGCGAACGCTGCGTCGATTCCGGTCCAATGAATCCAATCCCAACGGCCGGCTTTTTGCAGATGATGTTGCACTGCGCGGGCCGCCAATAGCTCGTAGCCGGGATATATCAGAGGCGCGCGAATCTCCGTGAGGGCCGGATCGGCGCCCAACAGATCGATGGAGACGATTTTGAACGGGCCCAGCCGGCGGCGGCTGATGATGAAGGGAAATACCGCGACACAGGCACCCTCCGGATCGCGCAGCACATAAAATAAGGGTTGGTCCCGGATATGCGAGTGGCAATTCAAAAAGTGCCGGCACCAGGCAAGATGCCACTCATGCAATGCAAACGGCAGGGTATTGGCGGTCGCCTGCAGCAGGCGCTCGTAACAAGGTCCGAGGGCGGTAACGCCCGCCACGGTGGTCACCAATTCGACGGCGACCGTGGATTTTGGGAGCATGCCGCCGGGGACAATGGTATTCGTCAAAGGCGCCAGCGTTGCATCAACGCTCCCTCTTCCTGAGGACGTGATTGAAGGTAAGATTTGGGCGGGTGACACTAGCAGCTTCGCGGAATATGTCGCAAACCAAAAAAAACACGTCCGCCCAGCGGCCGCGCGTAACGTTAGGCGCACGCCACGCCTGGGAGTCCCTGTCAGACGACCAATTGCTGAGCCTGCGCTTCTGCGATTTGAAGCTCAAGGTGCAGGGTACGGAGTTGGAAAAAGCCATCCTACGTCTGTACCACGAACTCGAGATGCGTGGTATCGGGTTTCGTCCTCATTGCTGGTTGGCGCAGGAGTGGTTCTCGCCCGACGGCATTCCCGGCATCGCCATCCCGTTCTATCTCGCGCACCGGCGGCTCATGAGCATCGAGCGGCGCTTCATGCGCGAAGTGGAGGGCGGCAACCGCAATTGGCTGATGCGCATCCTGCGGCACGAAGCCGGCCACGCGGTCGATTCGGCGTATCGATTGCGGCGCCGCGCAACATGGCGGGCCGTCTTCGGGCCCGCCTCGCTGCCGTACCCGGACACTTACCGTCCGCGGCCGGGCAGCCGCCGCTTCGTGCAGCATTTGGGGGCCTGGTACGCGCAGGCCCATCCCACGGAAGACTTTGCCGAGACCTTTGCGGTCTGGCTCAAGCCCAAGTCCGCGTGGCGGCGCGAGTACCTGGGTTGGCCGGCGTACGCCAAGCTGGAATACATCGACGCGCTCGCGGATGACATCGGCTCTCACAAGCCCAGCGTCGCGGACCGCAGCACCATCGAGGAGGTGACGCACGAGACGCGCACCCTGCGCGAGCATTACGAGGACAAGCTCGCGCGCTACCGCCTGCCGCGCCGCTCGGGCGCCGACGAATTGCTGCTCAAGGTGTTCACCTCGGCGCCGCGCTCGCGCAACGCGCTCAAGGCGGCGAGCGTGCTGCGCGACCTGCGCAACTCCCTGCGCGCGCAGATCCTGCGCTCCGGAGCCTCCAGCGAGTACCTGGTGCACCAGGTGCTGCGATTGATGATCGAGCGCTGCGAATCGTTGAATTTGTACGTGCGCGGCCCGCGGCGGGAACTGAAGGCGCACCTGCTGTGGGTGATCGCACGGCTGGCCGAATCCTACGAAGAGCGCCAATTGCCGAGAGTGTCGCTTTGAACCAGGGACGGCCGTGAGAAAACTGCGCGCCCTGGTGTTGGTGCATGCG
>DATLVV010000088.1:0-3371 GCA_035577165.1 Steroidobacteraceae bacterium
GGAGCAGCGGATTGGAACACCTGTCATGCCCTCATCGACGCCGCGCGCGATCGGGTCGCGCGGCAGTTCGAGGCGCTGTTGGCGGGTACGGCAGACGCGGGGCAGGGCCCCGCCGACGCCGGCGCGGACTGGTTGGCGTCGGGCGATGCAAAAATAGACCAGGAACTCGAGCGCAGCGGTTTCCCGCCGGGCGAGATCGCGGAGGTCGCGGCGACCTTGGAGGTCTACCGCAACGGCGCGGCCTATCGGCGGCTGGATGAGGCGGGGCGCCGTCGTCTGCATCTCATTGTGGAGCGAGTGCTGAAATCGGCCGCGCGGCGTCCGCAGGCGGCCGCCGTGGTGCAGCGGGTGTTGCGCGTGCTGGAGGCGATCGGCACCCGTTCGTCGTACCTGGCGCTGCTCACGGAGCAGCCCGCGGCGCTCAACCGCTTGATCGAGGTGTGCGCCATCAGCGGCTTTCTGTCGCGACAGATCGCCGACTTTCCCTTGTTGCTGGACGAACTGATCGATGCCAAGGCATTCGACGAGCTGCCGTCGCGGCAAAGCTTCGTGCTGGAACTCGCCGCCCGCACCGAGCGGCTGCCCGCCGACGACCCGGAGCGGCAGGTGGAGGCGCTGCGGCAGTTCCAGAAAGTGGCAGTGTTCACGGTGGCGCTCGCGGATCTGACCGGCCGGCTGCCGCTCATGAAGGTGAGCGACCGGCTGACCGACATCGCCGAACTCATCATTCAATGCTGCATGGATCTGGCATGGCAGCAGATGACCGACGTGTACGGCGTTCCTTACTGCGGCGATCAGGAAGCGGCGCTGCGCCCCGTGCGCGTGGCCGTGGCCGGCTACGGCAAACTCGGCGGTCTGGAACTCGGCTATGTTTCGGATCTCGACCTCGTGTTTCTGCACGATTCGAGCGGCGAGATCCAGCAAACCAAGGCTGCGCGTCCGCTCGACAACACGGTGTTCTTCCTGAGGCTCGGGCAGCGCATCGTGCACCTGCTCACCATGCACTCGGCGGCCGGTCGTCTCTACGAGGTGGATATGCGTCTGCGGCCCAACGGCAAGGGCGGTTTTCTCATGACAGGCATCGATGCCTTCGAGCGCTATCAGCGCCAGGACGCGTGGACCTGGGAACATCAGGCGCTGCTGCGCGCGCGGCCGGTGGCGGGCGATGCCGATCTTTGCGCCGCCTTCGAGGCGGCCCGGCGCCGTATACTCTGTACTGCCGTACGCCGCGATACCTTGCGCAACGACGTGCTGGAGATGCGCCTGCGCATGCAGCGCGAACTATCGAAGGCCGGGGCGGGACAATTCGACATCAAGCAGGATGCGGGCGGCATCGCCGACATCGAGTTTCTGGTGCAATACTGGGTGCTGGCGGCGGCGCAGGCGCACGCCGAGATCCTGACCTTCTCGGACAACATCCGGCAGCTGGAAGGTTTGGCGGCGGCGGGAGTGCTCGCGGCGGCGACGGCGCAATGGCTGACGGAGGCCTATATCGGCTATCGTACGGTACTGCATCACCTCTCGCTCGAGGGTCAGGGAGAGCGGGTGGTGGAGGCGGCACCCTACACGGCAACGCGTGCACGGGTGATCGAGATCTGGCGCGATACTTTCGAGAGGCAGTGATGGAAATGATTCAGGCGAATGCGCAGCATCAGTACACCGTGACCGCGGCGGACTTGCCGCTGTCCTGCCCAATGCCGGGCATGTACCTGTGGAATTCGCATCCCAAGGTGTACATCGCGGTCGAAGCCGGCGGCTGGACCCGGTGCCCTTACTGCGGCGCCGAGTACCAGTTGAAAGCTGCTGCCTAGCGGCTAGCGCTTGTAGTCGCGGTAGGACTTCTCTTCGATGATGCTGGAGCCGAGCGTGGTATTGATGCGCCGCTTGATGGCCGCGCGCTCGTCGTTCTCGACGTAGACCGCTCGCGCCAGGCGGATGAATTCCGCATCGAAGGCCTGGGCACGTTCCTTGTCGCGGATGTCGTCCTCGATCACCCACAAGCGTTCGTTGACGGCGAGCAGGGCGGCGATGTCGGCGGCAATGTCGATTTTTGCGTAGGCCGAGGCGTTCCAGGTTTCTTCGAGCAAGCGCAGTTCCAAACGCACGTTGGAGACCTTGGCCGGGTCGCTCATGCGCTGCGACTTGATGCGCAGGATGGTGACCTTGTCGAGCAGCTCGCCGGGGGAGATGGGGACTTTGATTTCGTTCATGAAAACATGTTACCTCATCAACGCGTCGAGCTTGGCGGTGACCTCGCTGACGCCAATCAGGTCCATGACGCCGTTGGGCTCGATTTTCGTGGTCCAGGGAATTTCTGCGGCCGGCTTGCCGAGGTACTTTTGCGCAGCCGCGTCGTATTTGTCGATGCACCAGTCCCGGCTGTAGTAAGGGCCGGCGCGCGCCGGATTGGTGGCGGCATACAGCCCGATCACCGGCAGTCCCACCATGGTGGCCATGTGCGCGGGGCCCGAATCCGGCGACAGCAATGCCGTGCTCTGCGACATCAGCCCGAGAAGCTGCGGCAGCGTGTCCTTGCCGATCTGATTGACGACCTCGGCGCGGGACGCGATGGCGGCGCCCATCTGCACTTCGATGGCGCTGCGGCCGCCCACCAGCACCACCCGCATGCGGTGGGCGGCGACGGCATAGGAGGCGACTGCGGCATACCGCTCCGCCGACCAATTGCGCGCCGTGTGACTGGAGCAGGGGCTGATCAGCAGGGTGGGCCGTCCGTCGGTGACGATGCCGCGGGCATACTCGAGCGTCTCGGGCGGCAGCTCGATGTCCCAGCGCGGCGGCCCGGGTTCGATGCCGCAGGCGCGCGCGAATCCCATGAACGAATCCAGCACATGTTCCTTGGTGGCCGGGGCAATGCGCGCATTGGTGAACCACCACTGCAGCTCGCGCGCACGCTGCCGATCGAAGCCAAGTTTGATGGGCGCGGACACCAGGCTGCTGATCAGGCTGGCGCGAAACGACAATTGCAGATCGAGCAGCAAATCGAAGCGCCGCCCGCGCAAGGCGCGGCGCAAGCGCCACAGTTCCTTGAGGGTTGCGCTCTTATCGAAGGTGATAAACTCGATCTCAGGGAGAATCGCCGTCATCAGCTTGGCTTCGAGCTTGCCGATGATCCAGGTGAACCGGGTGCGAGGCCACGCCGCTTGGAAGGCGCGCAGCGCCGCCAATGCGTGGCAGGTGTCGCCGATGGCGGAGATGCGCAGTAGACAGACATGCTGCAGCGGCGGTTTGAAATTTAAGGTCATTTTATAAAGTGATTGAGACGCGACGCATTGCCACTCCCAGCGGCGCCATGCTGTCTGATCCGGCCTGCCTTGGCAATCTGCCGCAGAACGCGGAGGAGATGCTCTTCG
>DATLVV010000089.1:0-2018 GCA_035577165.1 Steroidobacteraceae bacterium
ACTACGCCGAAGCGCACAGCAACCTCGGCAACGCGCTGCAGGCACAGGGCAAGCTGGCAGAGGCGGTCGCCTCCTACGGGCGCGCGATATTCGTCAGGCCGGACTATGCCGAGGCGCACAGCAACCTGGGCAATGTCCTTAAGGCGCAGGGTAAGCTCAAGGAGGCCGTGGCTTCCTTCGAACGGGCGCTGGCTCACAGGCCGGATTCTGCTGAGGCACACCTCAACCTGGGCCTGCTTTTCCTGGATCAAGGAAGATTGAACGAGGCCGTGTCCTGCTTCGAGCGGGCCCTGGCGCTCAAGCCGGACTACGCCGAAGCGCACCACTATCTGGGCAATGCACGGCGGGAGCAAGGCCGGGTGGAGGAGGCGCTGGCGTGCTACCGGCGAGCCCTCGAATTGAAGCCCGATTACGCCGCGGCCAGACTGGGCGCGGCGGTCGCGGTGATCCCCCTGTTCGCGGAGAGCGTCGAGCAGAGTCTCGACGTGGTCGCCAAATTCGCGAGATCACTCGATGAGTTGCGCGCCTGGAGCCAGGCCCATCCGGGCCGGGTGGGAAAATCCGTGGGCAGCCATCAACCGTTTTATTTGGCCTACCGACCGGGCGATGTCGGGCCCTGGGTGTGCCGCTACGGGGACCTCATCGGCACAGAGGCCGCCTTTCACTGGCGTCCGAAATTGAGCGCGAGGCCGGCCGGCCCGCGGCGCATTCGATTGGTCGTGGTGAGCGGTCATGTGCACCAGCACCCCGTCTGGGACGTGGTTTTGCGTGGAATCATCGAACATATGGACCGCGGCCGGTTCGAAATTGTCCTCTACCACACCGGCTCGTTGATCGACGAGGACACGGATTGGGCTCGCCGCCATGTCGATCGCTTCGTGCAAGGGCCGAAGTCTACAGAGGCGTGGCTCGATGAGGTCGCGCAAGATGGACCGGACGTGCTGTTCTATCCCGAAGTAGGCATGGATCCGGCCGCCTGCGCATTGGCGGTGTTGAAATTGGCGCCGCTGCAGGTTGCCGGTTGGGGGCATCCGCTGACCACGGGATTGCCGAGCATGAATTGGTTTCTGTCGGGAGAATTGTTGGAAGGAGCGGGGGCCGAAAGGCACTATCGCGAGCGGCTGATTCGATTGCCGGGAACCGGCGTCTGCACTGAATCGACCGCGGTCGAAGCGCAGCCTTGGAACGGTCCGGGCCGGCAACGGGGTGTCGTTCGATTCGCCTTGTGCCAGCAACCGATCAAATTCGATCCTGCGGACGATGTCCTGCTGGCGCAGATTGCCAAGGGTGCGGGCCCGTGCGAATTCTGGCTGGTATTGCCGCACACCCATCAGTGGGTTGCGGAAAGGCTGCGCGAGCGGCTGGCGGCTGCATTTAGCGCCGAGGGATTGGACCCCGACGCCCACCTCAGGGTGACGCCGTGGTTGCCGCGGCCGCAATTTGCCGCCTTCTTGGACGACATGGACATCTATCTCGACTGCCCCAATTTTTCAGGCTACACCACCGCGTGGCAGGCGATCCATCGCGGCCTGCCCATCGTTACCTGGGAAGGCGAGTTTCTGCGTCAGCGGCTGGCCGCCGGCCTGCTGCGCCAGATCGGGATCACCGAAGGGATCGCCGCATCGCGCGATGAGTATGTGCAGATCGCCGCCGGATGGGCAGACGAGTGCCGGCAATCCGAACTCTGGGCGGCGCGACGTGAACGGATTCGGCGAGCCGCACCCAAGGCTGACGGCAACCGCTCCGCCGTGCGTGCACTGGAACAGGCGCTCGTGAATTCGATGGAAATCGGGCAGACTGTGACTCCATGACGGCTGCCGGCATCAGGAGCATCGCCATCGTCGGCGGTGGCACGGCGGGATGGATGGCGGCCGTGAGCCTCGCGCAGTTCCTAAAGCGGCTCAATGTCCGCATCCGTTTGATCGAGTCCGAACAGATCGGCACCATCGGCGTGGGCGAAGCGACGATCCCCCCGATCATGCACTTTTTACGGGCGGCGGGAATCGACGAAGACGACC
>DATLVV010000090.1:0-12375 GCA_035577165.1 Steroidobacteraceae bacterium
ACACCAGAGTGGCGGTTCGAGATTTTGCGCGCGAGGTGCCCGGCAGCGGCGGCGTCGAGTCCTCGGAATACTTCGGTTCGAATGGATCTAAACGAATTTCCGGATTGCCCGGCGGCACCACCCGCAGCACTTGTCTGGGATCCGCGGCGGTGCAGGGCGTGCCGTCGAATTGGACATCGAGCAGGTAGGCGCCCAATGCCACCGAGCCGGCTATTTTCCCGACGACCCTGGCCGGGGTGCCGGTGCTCGCGGCGGCGTACGTGGGCTTGTCGATGGGAAACGCTCGTCCGTTGCCGGCGAGAGTCACCGCCACGCTCGCGCCAGCGGCGGGCCCATTCGTCACCGACAGCGCGAACAAGTCGCCGCGCGAGCGCAGCGGCTGGCTCAAGGAGAACGAGCAGCTCGCCGCCTCTTGGGCGCGCGCGTGGTACGCGAACAAGGACGCCGCCAGCAGCGACCAAGCAATGAGCGCGCGAGCTATACGGACTCGGTGATGTCCTCCGCGCCTCACGGCCCACCCCTCCAGCAATTCAGCGTTTGGCTTTGCGATGAGTACGTCGGGCTTTTTTCTGAATCACCGTGCGGATGGTCCAAAAATCGCTGGCCAGATGCGTGTTGAGCAGGTACTCGAAAGGCATGGTGAAGTAGCCCTTCATGCCCCACCCCCTGCCCCAGGAATTGCGAATGATGAATACCCGCTTTGTGGCATCGTAGCCCACCGCCACCACGCAGTGTCCGCCCAGCACCTTCTCTCGCGACGTCGGCATGGGGACCACGCCGGACTTGGCGACCGCGTCGCTTTCGAAGCTTTCGTACACGGTAAATCCGAATACGAAGGGATAGCCTTCGGCAAGACAACCCTGCATTTGGGTGGTGCCCTGGCTCACCCGGGAATAAGACGCGACCAGATCCTTCTTGGCGTCGGTGTAGGCTTTGAGCGGCGGCTTTTCCGCAAACACTTTGATGTTGTAGGGCCAGTCTTTTTCGGGAGGGGCGCCGATGGTGGCCACCGATTTGATGCCATCGCGCACCTGCGCACCGGAGTCTTGATTGACGGTACCCTCGATGGCGCGCTCGTTGTAGTAAATGAACAGGCGCGACGGCGCGAATACCTTGATGCCCTGCTTGCGCTGATCGAATTCGATGGCGGCTGCGATGCCATTGGCCGTGCAGCTGCCGAGCTGGCCCTGATCATAAACGGGCGGGCATTTTGGGCGCAGGTCCACCTTGGTGGGCAAACCGCTGCGAAACAGCAGCAAAGGCGCCGCGTACAAGAAATCACGCGAGTCGGGCAGGTCGCGCATCCAGCCATAGCCGCCATGGCGCGACGCCGACCTCGTCAAGAGTTTGGATAACGGTCCGGACAACTCGACGGTGCGAGTCGAATGGACGGCGGATTTTGACTTGCCTTCAGTGGCGGTGAGCACGATATTCCTCCTTGAACAATTTGAGTTCGGCGTGGACGAGATCGACGCCGTCAGAGGGAGTGGGATTTTTAGCGCTATACCGCGCGTGAGTCAACCGAGACGAGACCTTGTTGCGGCGCGATCCTTCAGTGCGGTTCGGGCAACCATTTCGTCAGCACTTCCATCACCAGCGCGCCGATTTCTAGATGGCTTTCGGATCTCGCCAGGCGACGCATCGCATCATCAATCCCAAGCTCGGTGATGGTTCGTTCAAAGGCGCCGCGTCGGGCGGCGATCTCTTGTAGCTGCGCGTCGAATCGATCCTTCGCCGGCTTACCATCCTTGTCGATATAACGGGCGACATCGCGGCTCACCCCTTCCGCAGGGTCGATCAGTCCCAGGCAAATCGCCATGTCGCGGCTGGTCCCGCCCACGCCGCCGACGATGAGCAAGGGTTTGCCCGCCTCAATCGCCGCAAGCCCTTCGGCAAGGACGCCGGAGCGACCCTCCGCGGTCCTGGCAATGGCGCCGCCCATGGTGATGCGCGCGTCCATTTGCGCGGTCATGACCCGCCGCAATGCCGGCAGTCCTTCATCGGCTTCTTGAGTCAGGAACTTCTTGATCTCAGGCATCGCGGCCAGATCGGCATCCGACGCGCAGGCCATCGGCGCCTGGTCGCCGACGTGCACATCCACCATCCGGCCCGCGGGCAACAAGGTCGCCACCGTCACGTCGCCGGATAACAATCGGATCTCGCTGTGGCTCCCCAGGCGCAGCGCATGCGCGAACAGCTTCTCGCAGCCGACGTCCTGCACATCGTGCGCGCGCAAATACTGGATGATGGGGCGCTTGCCCAAGGCGGTATCCAGACGCCGGTAGCTTTCCGAGAGCTGACCGGAAATTTCCAGGGTAAAATTGGTGGATCCGGGATGTTCGATGCGCCCGCCATAGGCGACCCGGGCATCGGCAAGCACCAGCGGGGTGAGCACCGCGTTAAGAAACAACTTATCCTCGCCCTCCAGCATGCCGAGCACGGCCAGGTCCGGCGTCTCCGACACCGACATGGCGATGATCCGGTTCGAGAGCAGGTCGCTCAACGCAATATCTCACTGAGCGCCAGCAACTGCACCTCCGGATCCGCCGCCGTCAACAGGGCGCGCTCATCCTGTCCGATCGGCGGATCGGGATAGACGATGACCGACGCGCACTTGGCTTTCCGATGGAAGGCAATATCGGTGAGCTCGGGCGGCCGCGCGAACAGTGCGACCTTGCCGAGGCCATCGGAGGCCATCTGCGCCGCAATACGCTCACCCGCGTAATCCTTCCATACTTGAATGCGCAGGGCCTCGAGCAGCAAGGTCAGGAGCAACGCCTCGATCTCGGCATCCTCGGGCGGCTCGTTCGAGTGAACATCGCGCGCACGCACGACCGGCACGTTGCCGAAATACGGAAAACTACGCAGGATGCCTTTCTGCGAGCGATCCCAGATGACGATAGGCCTCTGCCGCTCCTTGGCCAACAGTAATTCCCATTGGCACCAGCGGCGCGTGTGGTAGGCGTCGGTCACCAGCGCGAGGAACACGCCCTGTTCAATGGCGCAGCGGAACTGGTCATCGTAACGGGCCCCGGCGAGCGTATCCGAGGAATCAAAAAACATGTCGATGCAATTGATCCGCTCGTCCGGCTTGACGCGCCGAAACCCCTCGATGAGCAGCGCGGCATCTTCGCCGTCCGCCTTCGCGTGGCTCAAGAACACCCGGATTTTCTTCGGAGTGCCATCGGGGGTGGCCACGCCTTGATCGATGGCCCGTCCCAAGATGTTCAGCATCACGCGACGCAGCCATCCCGGCCAATCGGGTTCCGCGCCCGGCGCATTGGCCACGGGCGCGGCCGTGCGGATGGCTTGGACATCGGCCCAGGCATTGGGCGGAGCATTGTCGGACGTCATCAGCAGCATGATGAGAAGATCGCGGCCGCCGCGCTGCGCGGCCGCGGCCTGAATGTCGTTCAAGTATTGAGTCCATGCCGGCCGCGCCGACATGACGTCATCGTAGACGGCAACCACGATATTCGAGCGCGAGTCGCCGAGTTTGATCTTGCGCGGGGTCACCGGGTCCAACGCCGGTTGCCAGGGTACGCTGCGTTGCCGCACGGGTATGCGGAAGCCGATGCCGTCTCGGACCATACCGACCGCGTCCAGCCGCTCGCCAAAAGCACGGGCCAGCCGCGCGCCTGTCGCGGCGCTACCTTGGGCGTTCGGCGACCACAGTACGTAGAGTCGCAATGCGTCCATCACTTGCAGCATAAGTTTGCCCTCGCGGCCGATCAGCTTAAGCGACGCCTGTCTCGAGTAGGTTGCCGGCCAACTTCTTGAACCAATCGGGAATGCTGGCGGGCGAGGCGGCGCCGTCCATCAGCGCGTACGAGAACAAGCCCTCGGCGACATGCACCCCGAGCTCCCGGTACGCCTCGAACTGCTCCTCATCGAAGAACTGGTTCAGGGTCGATTGATGAGGAAAATCGGGACAGATGGTGCGATAGCGCCGGATCAATTCCGATTCATTCCCGGTGATGGACAGCTTCAGGTACAAGAACAAGCCCGTCGCGGCAGGCCGCCCATCTGCCGCAACCGGATAGTGGATTCGGCACAAGGTCGCATGCGCCTGACAGTGAGTGGTCTTGGGGTCGGGGCGGATGACATCGAGTCGCGGTTCGATGCGCACGCCGAAATCGAGCTGCGCATGGCGCTTCAGGGTCATGAATCCGCCGAACGTGAAGGCGGGATCCGCCTCGCCATCGACGCAGATGATGTACTTGCAGCGGCGCCGCAGCAGTTCATAGGCGCCCATGTTCTCGATGTGGCCGCCGTCCGACAGATTGAGCCACGCGCGATTTTCCGACATCGCGACCCCGGTCATTTCCCGCATCAGGCAGGTAAACCCGGGTGCTTGCGGAAAGCGGTTGTATCCGGGACGCCGGATCCAGAAGCCGAGCCGGACATTGAGGAAAGTCATCAGTGCCACCAAGGTGGGCATGGCATCCAGGCCCATATGCGAAGAGGCGGCCGCCCCGGACACCGCCATCGCCGTGGCGAGGTCCGGTTTGGCGGCATTCATCTTCCATGCACGGGTCTTGTCATAGCCCACCACCGGCGAGCCGCACCAATGTTTGGAAAACAGGAAAAAATCCGCCTTCCGATCCCGCAGTGAGGAGTTGGTGCTGGAGGGCAGGTTCACCGTGGTATTGACCAGGTGATAGGGCGCGCGCCCGGTCGGATTGAGTTCTTCCAGCGCCACCGAGTCCTCATCATCGTCGGATTTCTTGACGAAGGCCGCGGCCAGCATATCCCGATAGAAGCGATGCGGGCCCGTCAGGTTGATGTTGAGAACAAGTACCGCCACCAGCGCGAGCGCGAGAGCCAGGATCGCCAGCACGCCGAGACCACTGAGATAATGGAAGGGACTCCACCATGGCAAGCACACGGCGAGGGAGCGATCGCCCGCCGCATACACCGTGAAGAACAGCAATAAACACAGCACGGGCACCGCAATGCCGGCCAACAGCAGCATCACCTTGAGCGCAATGCGCCGAAACGCCGGTGTCCTGAAGACGGGCACGAAACGCAAAATGGTCGGACCCGCCACAGCCATCGCGGCAATGAATCCCGACAGGCCCCAATGAAGCGACAGGTTGCGCCAGCGCTCATAGCACCAGGTGAGCAGCCAGCCTGACCCTAGAGCCACGGTCAGCGCCATGGACAACGCCAGCAGCGAGCCGCCCCACGCCGCAACCTGTCTCTTCTGGCGCAACAGGGCGCCGAAGGCCACCAGGCAGATCAATGTCAGCACCGCGGACACGGACAGCGCGATGGGCCAGAGAACCGCATTGGGAAAGACCGTGAATACGAGCTGAGCGGCCAGCGCCGCGAGCACGATGAGCAGCACCGGCGCGCTCCAATTCAGGAGCATGCCGGCAAAGGTGGCAGTGGCTATCCGCCAGCCTTCTTTTAGATCGACCGCTGCCAGGTATTTCGCATGGTGGCGCAAGTAGCGGATGGGTTCCGGATCCGGGCCATAGGGCCCGGCCACATCTTGTTGAGCGCTGCCCGCACCCAGGCGCGCGGTCAGGAAACTGCCCGTATAGCCGCCGCCCGAGACCGTCGACAAGAAATCGACATCTTTGAGCAAGCGGCGCTCCGCCAGCACCTGCATCACCCCCAGGCAGAAGGTTGCGGAGCGGATGCCGCCGCCCGACAAGGCAACGCCTGCGGCGTTGATGCCCTTCGGGGTCGCGAGGCCATAAGCCTCACGCCGGGCGGACACGTCGGCGCGCTCGTCGTCATTGATAGCAGCGACGATCTTGTCCGGGATCGACAGTCCCTGATCGAGACCAAACGGCACATCGGAGAAAATGTTTTGAAGATCCTCCGCTGCCATCGCGGGCGGCGTCAATTCGTCCGGTGCGGCGCTGCCATACGCCATGATCTGCATGTCGACCGCGAACTCCCGCAGTTTGACTTGCAGGCCGGCAAGATCGGCGCGGAACTCGTCCGCGCCATCGCGCGAATTCAGCCGACCATCCACATGCGCGCGATCCCACTTCGCGGTCACCGGGCGCAAATGCATATTGAGCAACCGCGTCACCGCCGCCGAAAATTTGACGCAGCCGGGATTGGCTTTCATGGCATCCCGGGCTTGGCCGAAAACCTCCCACAGACTTTCCAGCGCGCGCGACTCGCTGCCGTACTGATAGGGCAGGGGCTGCGTCGTTATCCGGGTTCGCAATTCCGAGAGGAAACCATGCGCGGCGGCCGCATCGGGGTCCAATTTCGAAGGGTCATTCGCAGCCATGCGCTGACGGTCCTTGCGGCGCACTCGCGTGCGTTTGGTCCTATCTTACTATCAAGGATGGCGGGCAAGAACTACATCTACTGAATTCTCGCGAGGCTGGCATATCTGCAAGCCGCCGCCCCCACTATTTCAAATTGGCATTGATGAGATTGGCAAGGCGCACGCCCGCCAATTCGATGCGGGCCTTCGCCTCGGTCTTGGCCTGCGACTTGTAGGCCGCGTCCAGGGTATAAGGACCGGCACCCGGACCCACCGGCGATGCGTACACGAATTGCTTGGCGGCATCGAAACTCTCGGTGAGCCACACTTGATCATCGGCGATGCTCGCTTTCGCCGCCGGCGGCGCGGCCAATTTGTCCGCCGCCGTGATGGCCGTGGTCGGCTTCTTGCTGGTGCCGAGAACATTGTCCCAAAAGGCATGCAGCTCGCTTTTGCTCTTGCAGGGGTTGGCGCACAGGACGACCGAATTTCCGCCTCGATCACCGAGGGGGAGATCCGCGGAAAAGCGCGAGGTCGCGTGCAGCGGCTGATGCACGTCGCCGACCAGGTGTTCCAGCCACACCAAGTCGTAGGACTTGATATTGTCGCTCACATCCGCGCTCGCAATCGCGGCCGTGAACAATTCAATTTGAGTCTTGGCGTTCGGAGCCAACGGCTGTATCAGTGCAGTGCCGTCGGTCGAAAACGGCATGTCGATATAGTGCCAGTAGCGATGCATCAAATGATCGACGTAGCCGATATTTTGCGATGAGGCGTGGCCCGGCGGCGGCGTATCGCCATCGTTGGTATATCCCGCTGCCTTGGTCTTGATGTAGTCAGGCCAGGTCGCGGCCATCACGAAGGCCACCTGCTTGCGCTTCGCCGCCGGCACGTTGGCAATCCAATCATGATAATTCGGATTGAGCTTGAGCAGGTGCGAAACGCGCGCCCGGCTCGCGGTGGTGAGATGCTGCCAGGCAATTTCAGCCACCTGCATGTGACCGTCGCCATCCCAGGCCCACACACTGGATGTCGACAGCAGAACAGCAGCCAAGAGGGCGGTAACCAGAGTCTTCATGACATTTCATCCTTGTAAGGCGCTCAGTGTAATGAATTCAGGGCGGGCTCCAGCCATGCAAACAGAGATCGCCCGAGGGACGGAAACTGGGACGCAAGCAGGGTCAGCAGGGGTAAGCCACCGTATGACAATGCGCGCAGATAGAAACTCCAGTCCAGGTGTCCCGCCACGGTTCCGCTGAGTCTACTCAAAATCGCATCGCGGTCCATCTGCGCAAAACTGACGATGACCGCCGCGCCGAACAGCACGAAAACGGCGGCGAGACTCCACACGCACTGCCGGGCGGCGAGAAAGGGATACGACCCGACGGCAAGCACGGCCACGATGAAACCGATGCCGAGAAGAGCAACCAGATTCTTGAGCTGTGCGGATTGGTAGTGAATCAAGCCGACGAACCGCAGGGCGACGAACTCTTCGGCGAGCAACCTGCACTCGTGGGCCGAATCAGCGCTCGGGTTCTTCGCCGCCGACTCTTCGGCCTTCTCCAAAGTGTCGGATCCACCGTCCGTGAGCCAACGATGGCGCAAGTCATGATCCAGGATATGTTGAGACGCCCGGCCGAAAACCGCTTGCAATGCGTGCACCGCCGCGGATCGCCGATCTTCATCCGCATCGTCGGTATCCAAGGTCACGAGTGTCTGAAAGGCCCGGGTCATCTCGTCGTTGAGCCGGGGTCCAAGTGCGCCGAAAGCTCCGCGGCTGACCATCGCTTGGAAGCATTCCACCGACCGGGCCGAAATCAGATAGGCGCGCCGTTCCGCGTCCTCGTACCAGAGCGGTGACCAGGCATAGGTATCGGGCAAACGGCTGAACGCCCGGCGCAACGGCGTGCGCTCCAGGCCGCGCAGGATGCGCCTCAGCCGGTTCCAGATGTACAAATATCTGCCCCAAACCATCACGATGACAAAACACACGAAGATGACCAGCAGAATGACCAGCAAGTCGTACGCATCGCCTTCGATGCTGCGCAAGGTCTCCCAGGGACGCAGCAGAAACAGAATCGCGGCGGCGAATGCGATGGCCGCTGTTCTACCGATCTGCCGGTTGAATACGATATCGTCGGTCGCAGTGCGCAAGTTGACCCAGTAATTCTCGAGCCCATGACCGGCGGGCCCGAGCAGGTCCAATGCCGGAATCTCCACCTGTTTGCTTTCGGACAGCCGGACTTTGCGAATGAACGTCCAGGCCCACAGATAGTACATGGCCCACAGCAATTCGATCGGCAACAACGGCGAGACTTCATTGCTGAACGACAGCGCGCGCTGCGCGAAGAATATGCCGTCGCCGTCGCGCCACGAGTTGAGGTGCGACCACAGCAGTATGGTCACCGCATAAAAGATCCACGCAGGTAACAGGTACATGATTGGCACGGCCTTCAATATCAGACGGCTCGTGATGAACACGGCGTAGCCGGTCAGCGCCACACCGGCGATACCCAGCAACACATAGAACGACGGGAACAAGTAAGGGAACCATGGCGGCCTATTGAAGGCGATCGTTGCATGCAGCGACAAATAGAACGCCGATATGGCGATCAACTCGAGCATGGTGCCGAGCGCCAGCGTTCCACAAAATAGGTAGTAATTCCGCTGCTGAGCGTGTGGGGAAGGGGTCAGAACGCTTCTGATATGAAATTGCCGGAACCAGGAAAACTTGGCGTTCTTGGCGAAAATCAGGCCGCTCAGGTGGATCGTCCCCCACATGAGCAGGACGGCCTGCAGTATCAGCGAGGTGCCGTCAGGAGGATCGACTCTCAGCCGGTCGCGAACGTCTGGCGCAAGCTGGCTCGCGGGCCCGGGGCTTGGCGCCGGCTGCACTATGGGCGGCAGGTTTTTCTCCCGGGTCACGGCCCAGAATCCGGTTCGGCCCACCACCGTCAACCAGAGTGGCGGCCGATCGTTGGCTGCGCCGGCCGATGAGTCGAACAGCGGGTCGGCGTACTCACGCAGCTTCCCAGGATCGAGTTGCAGCAGGACGGCGTTGTACAGGCCTTGCGCGATGCGGCTTGGAAAAATGTCGACCGGTAGCTGATGTCGGGAGGGTCCGGTCCAATCGGCATTGCGGGCCAGCAATGGATAGGTGGTCACCGTCAGGGTGCCATCCAGCTCGCGGCCCTCGCTGCTCGCTTTGACCATCAATAGATCGGCATCGAGTACGAACACCCGGGTGTTCGGCGCCGCAATCTTCAAGAATTTGCTGAGAAAAAGAATATCAAAGATGTCCGTGGCTGAAATGCCGACGTACTTGATGTTTTGCTGGCGAATGATGTCGGAAATCGAAAGCAGAACCGCCTGTTGCGAAAGGGGTCCTTGCTGGCCGGAAAACGCCGGCACGCTGTCCTCGTCCTTGGCGGCGTCTTTCCAGTTCCACGAGAGCTCGTCCGACGGCGTGGTTGAATATGGGCCCGGTGCCGTGGGCGCGGCCCCGAAATTAGCGGCGGCCGCATTGCGCAAGCGGGACAGCTCGCGGGGGAACTTGATGTGGTGCACCCTCGGGAAACGGTCATCCGGAGCAGCCGCTGCATCCGTGGAATCCGCTCCATAGCGCGTCTCGTCCTCCTGCAGGATCGCCACATTCGCGCCGGCCTTCGTCAGGCCACGGCTCTTCAAGAACTCCAGCAGGAATTCCTGAGCTCGGGAATCGTCATGCAGGGTTTGCCTAAATTTAAGATTGGCGTCGCGTAGTGCAGTGGCCTGCGCGAGACTGCTCATCGTGCCGGAAACAAAGTCGAGCTGCGCGCCATCACTGGGGATGTTTTTAGTGAGGGCGATGGCCGATGGGGCCGACCCGGAGAAAAAAGGTCCCACCACGTGCACGGGGGGTGCGGCCGATTGACTCAACACGCCGGCGTAGCTGACTGCATTTTCAAACTGAGTCTTGTTGATGCCTGAAGTCGGCGATTCGCTCACCAGGAATGCATAGGTCACGCACGAGCGGCCCGGTGCAGCGGCGGCACAGGTCGGCGAACTGAAGATGATGACTCCCGGCTGCCCGGCCCGGAAGCTGTTCAAGATTTCGGTGACGCGAAAATCCTGCGCAGTATCTCCGGGCGGGGTGGTGCCACCCGGAACCGGCCACGGCAGCCAATATCGGTCGAGAAACAGCTCGTGCTGCTGCGCCGCAGCTTCCAGCGCTTCGATTGCCCGATCGAAGTACAGCGCGAGGTGGGTGGTAACAGGATCCGGAACCAACACGATCAGGAAGTTGAGCGCGGGGGTATTTTCCGACGGCAGGCACCAATCGGCGGGCGTTTTGCCGAGCTGCTCGGGAGCGTTGGAATTCAGGCGCAGGGATTCCGAGCGGTTGGGAGGCTGATGTTCGCGCGTCCGAAACCGGGCGCAGGAGGCGGTCCAAGGTCCGGTCTCGCGGTAGGGAATCAATGCATCGCACACCGCGCCGATGCCGCATGCGGCATCGGTATCCAGCGTGGCCGCCGCAGATGAACTTCCCATCCGCGCCTGAGAATGCCCCGCTCGCGCGGCGGCAATCCCCGCATGCGCGGCAGCGACGGCGTCACTCTCTGCCGGTTGATGCTGATTGATGGCGAAGGCGGTTGCCAACACCGCGATCGTCGACACCACTCTTCGGTCCATGAAACACCCGCACGAAGTCTTCCGTTACTTGCAAGGACAGGCGGTCGATATAGAGCCTGTCGACTCTACTCGCAAGAAAGCAGAAATACCTCATGGGTTCTGCTCGCGCTGCAGCACCCTGGTTTGACCTAGCCCCACGCGTCAGTGGTTTACAAATTCCCAGACCTTGGCTATTACCACCGATCCCTCGCCGACCGAGGAAGCGACGCGCTTGACGGAGCCTGCTCGTACATCGCCCACAGCGAAGATGCCAGGCATTGATGTCGCAAAAGGTGAAGCCGCAGAACCTGCACCGGAACCGGTGATCACGAATCCTTTATCGTCGAGTTTCACCAGCCCCGAGAGCCACTCGGTGTTGGGCGCGGCCCCCACCATGATGAACAGCGCGCGCGTGTCGACGACGCGGGTCGCGCCGGTCTTCACGTTGCGGATGGTCAGCGCCTCGAGATGCTCAGCGCCATGCAAGGCGCTGACCTCGGCACCGTATTCGATGGCGATCCTGGGATCGGCTTCGAGGCGACTCGAGAGATAGCTCGACATCGAAGCGGCAAGGGACGCGCCGCGGACCAAGACGCGTACGCACCGCGCCGAGCGGCTGAGAAACATCGCGGCCTGACCCGCTGAGTTGCCCCCGCCGATGATGATGGCGTCCGTGCCCTTGGAATAGCGCGCCTCGATCTCGGTCGCGGCATAGTAAATGCCGGCGCCTTCGAAGTCGGTGAGCCGGTCGAGTGGCAGCCTGCGATATTGCACCCCGGTCGCGACCACGACCGCCTTGGCACGGACGCGCTGGCCGTTGTCGAAGGTGGCGCAAAAACTCCGATCGTCGAGTCTCTCAAGGAGCGCCACCCGCCGCGGCATTGCGAAGCGCGTGCCGAATTTCATGGCCTGTACTTCGCCGCGCCAGACCAGGTCGGCACCGGAAATGCCCGTCGGAAAGCCCATGTAGTTCTCCACACGGCTCGAGGTCCCGGCTTGCCCGCCGATCGCCACATCTTCAACAACCAGCGCGCAAAGTCCTTCGGCTCCTGCATAGACCGCAGCGGCGACCCCTGCCGGTCCCCCGCCGACGATCAACACGTCAAATACTTCGTCATCCCCGAAATCAAGATTGAGTCCCAGCAGCCGTGCGACCTTGTCGGGCGTGGGATCGGTCACGGCGGTGTTGCGCCCGAAGATAACCGCGGGTACGCCCGCAGCGATGGAGCAGCGCCGGGCGCTCGCTTCGGCTTCAGGACTGCCCAATGGCAACGAGATGTAGGGAATGTGGTTGCGGCTCGCAAACTCCGCGATGCGCCGCACATTCCGATCGTCATCTTCGCCGATCAACCGCAAGCTGCTGATCCGCTCCTCGAGTTGGCGGCGGCGGCGCGCCGAAAGCACCGTGATGATGATGTCGGACATCTCCGGAATTTGAGACATCAGCGTCATCATCGCTTCTCGCGGCACCTCGATCACCCGAGTGTCTC
>DATLVV010000091.1:0-6854 GCA_035577165.1 Steroidobacteraceae bacterium
GAGCGCTGTTCGATCAGTTCGATGAAATCGCTGCGCGACAACACCAGCATCTGCTCGCGCAACCCCTGCACTTCCGCTTCGATCAGATTGTCGGTGCTGCCGTCGACCACGCGCGAGACCGCGAAATCGACCGCGCCCAGCAGCGCGGCCGCGCCGCAGGCGAATGCGATCGAGTAGACGATGGCGATGCGGAACGGCGAGGTATCGAGTATGCCGAGAAACCGTTGATCGGGTCCCACTGCTAGGAGCCTGTCTGAGCAATCAACGTGAGCCGCGTTGGCTCTGCAAGGGAACGGATGCAAGGCGCGCGGCGCAGGCCGTGGCAGATTCCACGGCCAAGCCGCGCAACGCCGCAGACGACCCTTGCAGAGCCAACCCTCCGGGACCGGACGGATTTGCCTTCAGTCTTCGTTGTCGCCTCCTCATTGGGTCTTGACCCAACCGCGTCGGCTCCGCCTCGACTGAAGGCAAATCCGTCGCGGTCGCGGCCACGTTGATTGCTCAGACAGGCTCCCCGCCGCTTATTCGTCTTCGCGCAAGCTGTACCCCGCACCGCGCACGGTGTGCAGCAGGGGTTTGTCGAAATCCTTGTCGATCGCCTGACGCAGCCGGCTGATGTGGACGTCGATCACATTGGTCTGCGGATCGAAATGATAGTCCCAGACGCCCTCGAGCAGCATGGTGCGCGTTACCACCTGGCCGCTATGGCGCATCATGAATTCCAGCAATTGGAATTCACGGGCGGTAAGCTCGATTTTCTTGCCGTTCCGCATCACCCGGCGCGTCATTCGGTCGAGTTCCAAATCCGCGAGTTTCAGTTTGGTATTCGCCTCGGAGCTGCCATTCTCGCCGCGCCGGGCCAGGGCATCGATCCGCGCCAGCAGCTCCGACATGTGATACGGCTTCGTCAGGTAGTCATCGCCGCCGGCGCGCAGCCCGGTGATGCGGTCGTCGACGTCGCCGAGCGCGCTCAAAATCAGAACCGGCAGCTTGCGCCCGGTGGCGCGCAGCGATTGCACCAACGCAAGCCCATCGAGCTTCGGCAGCATGCGATCGACGATCGCGAGATCCACCGCAATCGACGACGCCAGGTGCAGCCCTTCGATGCCGTTGCCGGCGACGTCGACCGTGTGCCCAACCTCGCGCAGCGCCTTGGCCAGATAATCCCGCGCAACTTCGTCGTCTTCGACAATCAAGATGTGCATGGCCTCTATCTTACAGAGGTTGGACCCGTGTTTGTCGGCACGATACACTGGCGAAGTTCGCGCGGGTTCCAACAAGCACATCGAAACGCCACTTTATTACGCCCGACGCGATCGCTGCAGCCCGCGAGGCTGCGTGCTGCTGGCCCTGTGCTGGGCGGCGGGTCCGGCGCTGTCCAAGGAAGAACCGCTGTGGGAGTATGGGCTCGGGGTGGGTGCGGTGGCATTCGCGGATTATCGCGGCTCCGCCGCCTGGCACGTCTATCCGCTGCCCATTCCCTACGTGACCTACAACGGCAAATTTCTCAAGTCGGACCGTGACGGCGTGCGCGGCACGCTGTTCAATCAACACCACATCGAACTCAATTTGAGCCTCCATGCGACCACGCCGGTGCGCAACGATGAGGAACGCGGCGGCATGCCGGATCTCAAGCCCACCGTGGAGATCGGCCCATCGATGGATCTGCATTTGTGGCGAAGCGAGGATGCGAAGTTCAAATTCGATTTGCGCTTGCCGCTGCGCGCCGCATTCACGCTCGAGGCATTGCCGCGCATGATCGGCTGGACCTTCACCCCGCGCTTCAATTTGGACATTGCGGATCCCATGCGATTCACCGGCTGGAACCTGGGCCTGCTGATCGGACCCTTGTTTGCCGACCGCCGCTACCACGACTACTTCTACTCGGTCGCGCCGCAATATGCGACCGCTACGCGGCCAGTCTACCAGGCGGTCGGCGGCTATGCCGGCACGCAGGCGATCGCGGCGCTGTCCAAGCGGTTTCCGAATTTCTGGGTCGGCGCCTACATGCGCTATGACTCGCTTGCCGGCGCCGTTTTCGTCGACAGTCCGCTGGTCCAACGCCAGAGTTACTGGTCGACTGGATTCGGCATTTCCTGGATGATTCACCGCTCTTCAACCCTAGTTGAAGTGCCGGATTGAAGTCCCGGACTGAGCCACTGATGCCGCGTTACCTCAAGATCGTCTATGAGTATTTCGCACTCTATAGTTCACTGACGCTGCTGGGGCTCATTTGCCTGGTCTGGTCGGTTTTCGCACTGCCGCTGTTTTTTCTTCTGCCGCCCAGGGCCGGCACCGCCATCGGCCGCCGCGGCATCATGTTGGGATTTCGCATCTATGCGTGGTCACTGGCCATCACCCGCGTCTATCGCCTGGATATCCGCGATATCGACTCGTTGAAGGGCGGCCCGCCCTTGATATTGGCCCCCAATCACCCCTGTCTGATCGACGCACTGCTGATCCTGACGCGCCATCCGAACATCGTCTGTGTGATGAAATCGGCCCTCATGAGAAACCTATTTCTCGGTTCCGGCTCGCGTCTCGCCCGCTACATCAGAAACGACTCGTCGCGCCAAATGGTCAAAGAATCGGTGGCCCAGTTGCGCGACGGGGCCATTCTGCTGCTGTTTCCCGAGGGCACCCGCACCATCAGCGGGCCGATCAATTGCCTGGTCGGCAGCGTCGGTTTGATCGCCAAGCATGCCAATGTACCGGTGCAAACTCTGGTGATCGAGACCGATTCGCCCTTCTTGAGCAAGGGTTGGCCGTTGTTCCGCCGGCCCACTTTACCCATCACCTACCGGGTGAGGCTCGGCAAGCGATTCGACCCACCCTCGGACGTCGAGGCTTTTACGACGGAACTCGATCGGTACTACCGGCAGGCGCTGCAGGGAGCGCTGCAGGCTCGTTGGCTGACTGCATGAATGAATCCGCCGCCGCGTCGAGCACCCACCTGGTGCTGATACCCAGCTATAACCCGGGTGCGCGCGTGTTTGCGACGGTGCGCGAGGCACTCAAGCAATGGTCTCCCGTCTGGGTGGTGGTCGATGGCAGCACCGACCAATCCGCGGAACGCCTCTCGGCCATGGCGGAGACGGAGCCCGGTTTGCGCGTGCTGGTGTTGGCGCAAAATCGCGGCAAGGGCGCGGCGGTACTGTTCGGTCTCCGTGAGGCCCAGGCTAGGGGGTTCACCCACGCATTAACCATGGATTCCGACGGTCAGCACCCCGCTCGGTTGATCGGAACCTTCATGCAAGCGTCCGTGGCCGAACCCGACGCCATGGTGCTGGGCGAGCCAATATTCGACGCCAGCGCGCCCGCAATACGCGTCAAAGGCCGCCGCATCTGCAATGGGTGGGTCAACATCGAGACGTTGTGGGCGGGCATAAACGACTCCCTTTTCGGCTTCCGCGTGTATCCGGTCGATGCGCTGATTGCGGTGATGCAGCGGCAACGCTGGATGCGGCGCTTCGACTTCGATGCCGAGGCGGTGGTACGGCTGTGCTGGCGGGGGGTGCGGCCCATCAATCTGCCGGCGCCGGTGCGCTACTTCGGGCCCGAGCAGGGCGGTGTCTCGCATTTTAACTATTGGCGGGACAACCTCCTCCTCACTTGGATGCATTGCCGGTTGTTTTGCGGCTTTATGCTGCGGCTGCCTCTGTTGCTGGCACGACGCATCGCGGCGCGACCCCCCGCAGCCGGCGGACAACATTAAGGTTATGTGAGGCGGCGCGGGTTGCCGCTCCGGCCCGCACCTATATAATGACCGCACCGTAGAAGCACAATATGAAAGCCTAGCCTATGTCCGACAATGCGTCGCTCATTCAACAGTCGGCGCGTCCGAACGGAGTCGGTCTGCAGCGGGAAATCGCCACCCTGTTTGTCCGAGCGTTGAACCTTGAAGTGCAGCCCCAGGATATCGACCCGGAGGCGCCCTTATATGGCGAAGGGTTGGGCTTGGATTCCATTGACATCCTGGAGGTGGCGCTGATCGTGTCCAAGCAGTACGGTATTCAATTGCGGGCCGACGCTTCGGAGAACCAGCAGACCTTCCGTTCCTTGAGGCACCTAGCAGAGTACATTGCCGCGCACAGGACCAAGTAAATGGGTCGGCGCCAACTACAAGCGACGGCGGTCGTCGCATTCCTGGTTGCCTATCCAGTACTCTCCCACTACAGCATCTCGACCTCCAATACCCACGGGTGGGCGGTCGCACTGGCCCTGGGTCCCGTCCTTGGCCTGGCGCTTCTGCTGATCTGGCGCTGGGCGCACCCATCCGCCGCGTTGTTGGCGGCCGCCGCAGCCGCATTGCTGCTGCTTCATTATTGGCCGCTGCTGGAGAGCAATCTCCCGCAGGTCTTCATGCTGCAGGAATGCACGTTGTACGCGGTGATGGCCTCGAGCTTCGGGCAGTCGCTGCGCCGCGGCAGCGTCGCGCTGTGCACTCAAATCGCGGATAAAGTGCACGGTCCACTCACTTCCGCAGAGGTTCTCTACACGCGCCGGGTCACCGCCGCATGGGCTCTGTTCTTCGCATTGATCTCGGCAACCACCTGCGCGCTGTTCTATGTCGTGCCGTTGCAAACTTGGTCGATGTTCGCAAACTTCTGCGTATTGCCGCTGATTGGCCTCATGTTTGCCGCGGAATACGCCGTCAGACTGCGCGTCCTGCCGCAGGCGCAGCCGCGCGGCATACTCGCCGCGGTGCGGGTCTACTTCGCGGGTTCCCAGTAGGCTGGGGGTCCATGGATAAGATCGCGCTACTCTCCCACAACTCGCCCGATGCCGTGGTTGCATACCGCGCCGGCGTCCCGATCACCGCGCAGCGCTTCTTATCCGACGCCGAGCACTTGGCGCGGATCCTGCCTGCGAGCGCTCACGTGTTGAACGTCTGCGCCGATCGATATCATTTCACGGTGGGATTCGCCGCTTGTCTCATGACAGGACGCGTCAGTCTGTTGCCGTCGACCCATACTTCCGAAGTCATCGGACAACTGATGCGTTTTGCGCCGGATGCCTTTTGTTTGACCGATGACCGGCACTGCGAGGTCGGCCTGCCCAAGGTTTTCTTTCCCGAAGAAGCGTTGTCCGCACCCCTGCGCCCCTGGACTGTGCCGCATATTCCGGCGTCCCAGATCGCCGCCATTCTATTCACCTCCGGCTCAACGGGCACGCCGCTGCCGCACCGGAAAACCTGGGGACGGCTGGTGCGCTGCGTTCGCGACGGCGCCGAGCGTTTGGGGCTGGCGGACGGCAGATCGCATGCCTTGATCGGCACGGTGCCTGCGCAGCACATGTATGGCTTCGAACTTACCGTGCTGCTCGCGCTCGCTGCGGGCCATTCCATCAGCGCGGAGCGGCCGTTCTATCCGGCGGACATCGCAGCGGCCATTGCGGCGGCGCCGCGGCCCCGGGTGCTGGTATCCACCCCGATTCACTTGCGCGCCTTGGTCGCATCGGAAATCGACATGCCTCCGGTGGATCTCATCGTCTCGGCGACCGCTCCTCTGACGCGGGAGCTGGCGCGCGAGGTGGAAGCGAAGTTCCATACCGCCTTGCTGGAAATCTACGGTTCCACGGAAAGCGGCCAGATTGCTCTGCGGCGCACGACTGCGTCGGCTGTATGGCGCCTCTGGCCGGATGTTCGGCTGAAAATCGACGACGGGCAGGCGTACGCGTATGGGGGACACGTCGGGCCATTGACGTTGATGCAGGATGTCATCGAGATGGTCGGTGAGGAAGAATTTCTGTTGCATGGCCGCACGGCCGACTTGGTCAACATCGCCGGCAAGCGCAGTTCATTCGGCTATTTGAACGCTCAGTTGAACGCCATTCCCGGCGTGATCGACGGTGTATTTTTTCTGCGCGAAGAGACGACCGGCTCGACCGGCACGGCCCGTCTGGGAGCGGTGGTGGTCGCGCCTTCGTTGAGCATTCCGGCCTTGACCGAACATCTGCGGCAACGGATCGATGCGGTGTTCCTGCCGCGGCCGCTGATCATGGTCGAGCGCCTGCCTCGCAATGCCACCGGCAAGCTGCCGCAGCAAGCATTGCAGCGTCTGGCCAAGCGTCATGCATAGTCCAATCGAGATCTCGAGCGACCACCCGTCCTTCCCGGGCCATTTCCCCAACTTTCCGGTTCTGCCCGGCGCCGTGCTGCTCGATGAGGTGCTGCAAATCATGCAGCGCGCATGGGGCATCGACCTGATGCAATGGCATATCGCATCCGCCAAATTCCTCGGCGCCGTGCGGCCCGGCGATGCCTTGAGTCTGGAGCACCACGCACCCGAGAACGGCTTCATTCGCTTTATCATTCGTACTGCCGATCGCACGGTGGCCAGCGGCAGTCTGCGGAGCGCGGCCCCCGGCCGCAGCGCATGACTCTGGAAACCGGAGACCTTGCGCAAAATGGGCGCACGGCCGATTGGATCCGGCACCGCGAGCGAGGCAGTATTGCGTTGTTGCGGCTGATGACGCGCATTTCGCTGCGTCTGGGCCGATCCTTGAGCCGCATTCCTCTCCACGGGATCGCGGTCTACTTTTTCTTGTTTGCGCCGGCCGCGCGCCGTCATTCACTGCGCTACCTGCGGCTTGCGCTGGGCCGTTTCCCGAGAGCGCGCGACCGCTTTCGTCAGATCTTGACCTTTGCCACCACCATTCACGACCGCGTTTATCTGATCAATGGGCAACATGAGCAATTCGACATCACGCTCGAAGGCGAGGCGCTGCTGATCTCGCAGCTGGAAAGCGGCCGCGGCGCCTTGCTGATCGGCGCGCATATGGGAAGCTTCGAGGTGATGCACAGCCTTGGCCGACGCCGGCATGGATTGCAGATCGCCATGGCCATGTACGAG
>DATLVV010000092.1:0-6423 GCA_035577165.1 Steroidobacteraceae bacterium
GGCGGCCGTGCTGGCGACCTGCGTGAAATTCGTGCAGCCCGCGCCTTGGCAGCGCTCAATGAGGTAGCCGGTGACACCCGTCGCATCGCTCGACGCAGTCCAGGACAAGTTGACTTGCGAGATAGAGATCGCGGCGGCCGCGAGGCCGCTGGGGGCGGTGGGCGGCGTCGTGTCGGCGGGGGCAGGCGTGCTCGCGGTGGCTACGGGGGAGTAGTCGCTCATGTTGCCGGCGGCATCGGCGGCGCGGACACGATAGGAGTAGTCCGCCGGACCGGCGAGCCCGGTGTCGCTGAGCATGGTCGACGCGGTCTCGGAGAGTTGCACGAAGTTCGCGCACGCAGTGCCGGTGCACCTTTCTACCAGATATCCTGTTACGCCGACATTATCGGTCGAAGCCATCCACGACAGAGCAATTTGCGAATTCGATATGACGCTTGCGGAGAGGCCGCCGGGGACCGCGGGAGCTTCGGTGTCCACCGCCGGCGGCGGAGCAGGGGTGGTGGGTGATCGAGAGCCGCAGCCCGCCAATGTGACGGCGAGGCATGACGCGGCGATTCGCCCATGCGGATGAAATCTCACGCTTTATCCTTATTCGTGGCGTGGAGACGCGGCCCCGGGACAGGCATTTTATCGGATGAGGGAACACCAGACGAGGCGACCAGACATAATTGCCGCAGCTAGGCGTCCGGCATGAGGATCTTGGGCAGCTCGGCGCGCCGGCGGTAGAAGACTCCGATATTGCCGATTCGTTGCACGATCTCACTGGCGGTTCGGGCAGCAAGTTCGATCAATGCCGCGTCGCGTACCGCACGTTCGCCCACTCGGACGCTGACTTTGACCAGTTCGTGATCGCTCAATGCGCGCTCCAGTTCGGAGACCACGCTGTCGGTGAGGCCGGCATTGCCCAACATGACGATGGGCTTCATGGGATGCGCAAGACGGCGCAAATGTTTCTTTTGTTTTTCCGACAGCACCATGGCGGGATTATAGTCTCGAATCGCAATCCTCAATCGCTCAATGCCCAAACGTACAAAAAGCAGCGCTCGTTGGCTCGCAGAACACGCCACTGATGAGTTCGTCAAGCGGGCGCAGCGCGAAGGATGGCGCTCGCGCGCGGTATTCAAGTTGGCGCAGATACAGGAGACCGAGCGCCTGCTGCGGCCGGGAATCCGTTGCGTCGACTTGGGAGCGGCGCCGGGCGGCTGGAGCCAGTATGCCGCGCGCATCATCGGCGGCACGGGTCGCATGGTGGCGACAGACATTCTGGCCATGGACGCCATACCCGGCGTTGATTTCGTGCAGGGCGATTTTCGCGAGGCCGCGGTGCTCGAGCAAGTTCTACAATCCATCGGCGCCGACAAAGTCGACCTTGTTTTATCGGATATGGCCCCCAACATGGCAGGCATAGACGCGGTTGATCAGCCCCGGTCGATGTATCTGGCGGAGCTGGCGCTCGAGTTTGCCGACCGCGTACTGGCTCCGGGGGGCGATTTGCTGCTGAAGCTGTTCCAAGGCGCCGGATTCGACCAGATCATCAAGGACGCCCGGGGCCGCTACGGCCGGGTGGTGACCAAAAAGCCGAAAGCGTCACGATCCCGCAGCCCTGAGATCTATCTGTTGGCGCGGCAGTTTGGGATGGTGTAAGTTCGGAAGGCCTGCCATGAAGGGAACGCCCCCCTGGCTTTTGTGTCGTACTGAGATTACGGCTGAAGGTGACACTTGAACGATTTGACGAAACAGATTCTGCTTTGGGTCGCATTGGCCGTCATATTACTCGCGATTTTCAGCCAATTCGGTATGCGCACGGGCCAGCCGGCCACCATCGATTATTCGCAGTTTCTCGCCGACGTGAAGAGCAACAACGTCGATTCGGTCACGCTCAAGGGCGAGATCATCGAAGGCAAAAAGCGCTCATCGGGCGAGCCCTTCGTCACCTACAACCCCGAGACCAGCAATGCCGCCTTGATCGGCCTGATGCAGTCGCAGGGGGTCAAATTCCGCGGTGAACCGCCCAAGCAGCAGTCGGTGTTCCTGCAATTGCTGATCTCCGCCTTTCCGATATTGATTCTCATTGGCTTCTGGGCCTACTTCATGCGCCAGATGCAGGGCGCCTCCGGCGGGCGCGGGGCCATGTCCTTCGGCAAGAGCCGCGCACGCCTCTTGGGCGAGGACCAGGTGAATATCACCTTCGCGGATGTCGCCGGCATTGAGGAAGCCAAACAAGAAGTGGTCGAAATCGTCGACTTCTTGAAAGATCCCGGCAAGTTCCAGAAACTTGGCGGCAAGATCCCGAAAGGTGTGCTCATGGTCGGTTCCCCGGGAACCGGCAAGACCCTGCTGGCCCGGGCCATCGCGGGCGAGGCCAAGGTGCCGTTTTTCACCATTTCCGGCTCGGACTTCGTCGAAATGTTCGTCGGTGTGGGTGCATCGCGGGTACGGGACATGTTCGAGCAGGCCAAGAAGCACGCGCCCTGCATCATTTTCATCGACGAAATCGATGCTGTGGGCCGGCACCGCGGCGCGGGCTTGGGCGGCGGACACGATGAGCGCGAACAAACCCTGAATCAGTTGCTGGTTGAGATGGACGGCTTCGAGGGCAATGAAGGCATCATCGTCATTGCCGCCACCAACCGTCCCGACGTGCTCGACCCGGCGCTGCTGCGCCCGGGCCGCTTCGACCGCCAGGTCGTCGTGCCGCTGCCCGACGTGCGCGGCCGCGAGCAGATCCTCAAAGTGCACATGCGCAAAGTGCCGCTCGGCGACAATGTCAAGCCGTCGGTCATCGCACGCGGCACGCCGGGGTTCTCCGGCGCCGACCTTGCGAATCTGGTGAATGAGGCGGCGTTGTTCGCGGCCCGCGGCAACAAACGCTCGGTGACCATGGAAGAGTTCGACCGCGCCAAGGACAAGATCATGATGGGCGCCGAAAGGCGTTCCATGGTCATGACCGAGGAAGAGAAGCGCAATACGGCGTACCACGAGTCGGGGCATGCCATCGTCGGTCTCTCCGTCCCTGAACATGACCCGGTGTACAAGGTGACCATCATTCCGCGCGGGCGCGCCTTGGGCGTCACCATGTTCCTGCCGGAGGCGGATCGCTACAGCACCAGCAAGCGCCAGCTCGAGAGCCGCATTGCAACCCTGTTCGGCGGCCGGGTCGCCGAGGAGCTGGTATTCGGTGCGGATGCGGTCACCACCGGCGCGTCCAACGACATCGAACGCGCCACGGAGTTGGCGCGCAACATGGTCACGCGTTGGGGCTTGTCGGACCGCCTGGGCCCGCAGACCTACAGCGAGGAGTCGGGTGAAGTATTCCTCGGCCGCAGCGTCACGCAGCACAAGCAAGTGTCGGATGTGACCGCGCACGTCATCGATGAAGAAGTCCGCCGGGTGATCGACAGCAACTATCAGCGTGCCTACAAGATCCTGCAGACCAACATGGACAAGCTGCAGGCCATGTCCGAGGCCTTGATCAAGTACGAGACCATCGACGAAGATCAGATCAAGGACATCATGGAAGGCCGGGTACCGCGTCCGCCGCGGGACTGGGACGACACGCCGACACCGACTCCGCGCGGCCCGTCGGCCGAGAAGCCGGCGCCGCCGTTGGTCAATCCGGCGGGACAACATTGATGGCGCCTGGCTAGGCGAATAGCATTCGAAATCGAATGAGGCCGGTGGCTACCCCATCGGCCTTTTTGCATTTGGTGGCGCTCAAGAACATGCAATGGCGTTGTCGACACAGAATCATCGACCTCACGCGGCCGGTGGTGATGGGAATTCTGAACGTGACGCCGGATTCCTTTTCCGACGGAAGCCGCTATGCCGGCATCGATGCCGCGCTCGAGCGCGCCGCGCAGATTGTCCGGGAGGGCGCGGCGATCATCGATGTGGGCGGAGAATCCACCCGGCCCGGCGCCGGCGCAGTCGACGAGGCCGTGGAAATTGCGCGGGTTGTGCCGGTCATCGAAGGGATCGCCGCCGCCTCGGGCATTGCGATCTCCATCGATACCAGCAAGCCCAAGGTGATGGCGGCGGCAGTGGCCGCGGGGGCGTGCATCGTCAACGACGTGCATGCCTTGCGCGCGCCGGGGGCGCTCGAGTGTGCGGCCGCCCACGGAGTCGGCGTATGCCTGATGCACATGCAGGGTGAGCCGCGTACCATGCAGGACAACCCCCACTACGAGGACGTGGTGGCGGAGGTATCGGAATTCTTGACGCGGCGGCGCGAGGCGTGCATCGGCGGCGGAATTGACCGCGACGCGATTGCGCTCGATCCGGGAGTGGGCTTCGGCAAGGGATTGACGCACAACTTGACGCTGCTCAAGTCGCTGTCGCGAATTGCGGCGCTCGGTTCGCCGCTGCTGGTGGGGGTGTCGCGCAAGAGCTTCATCGGCAGGATTCTGGACAAGCCCGTGGAGGAGCGACTTCACGGTGGCACCGGCTTGGCGGCGCTGGCCGTGGCCGAGGGCGCCCGAATCATCCGCACCCACGATGTGGGCGCGACCCGCGACGCGATACGAATGGTGGCTGCAGTGTTGCAAGGAATGGAGCGTTGAACAGATATTTCGGCACCGATGGCCTGCGCGGCCGCGTCGGCGAAGCGCCGATGACCGTGGATTTTGCGCTGCGCCTGGCGAGCGCCGCTGCGCGGGTGCTGGCCCCGGGCGGCGGGCGCGTGCTCATCGGCAAGGACACGCGCGTTTCGGGCTACATGTTCGAGTCGGCCCTCGAGGCGGGCTTTGTCGCCGCCGGCGTCGATGTCATGCTGATCGGCCCGCTGCCGACGCCCGGAATCGCCTATATGACGCAGCGCCTCGAATGCAGCTTCGGTGTCGTCATCAGCGCTTCGCACAACTCGTACGAGGACAACGGCATCAAATTTTTCGACGCCAGCGGCAGCAAGCTGTCGGACGAGGCGGAAAACGAAATCGAATGCCTGCTCGATCTGCCGGTGGTGACCCAGCAGTCGCAACACCTGGGCAAGGCGATACGCATCGACCGCAGCCGCACGCAGTACCAGCAATTTTGCGCCTCGACGATCCCTGCCGGCATGAATCTGCAGGGCTTCAAAATTGTGATCGATTGCGCCAATGGCGCCGGATACAAGGTGGCGCCGCGAGTACTTGCCGACTTGGGCGCCGAGATCGTGCCCATCGGCTGTTCGCCGAACGGCCGCAACATCAACGACGGTTGCGGATCGACCGCCCCGGAACTGCTGCAGCTCACCGTCCCCGGTGTGCGCGCGCAGCTCGGGATGGCGCTGGACGGCGATGGCGACCGGGTCGTGATGGTGGACGAGCTCGGGCGCTGCGTCGACGGCGATCAGCTGCTTTACATTCTGGCCAAGCATAGGCGCGACCGGGGCGAATTGACGGGACCGGTGGTCGGAACCGTGATGAGCAACCTCGGGTTGGAGCATGGGCTCGGCGAAATCGGCGTCCAATTTCGCCGCGCACAGGTGGGCGACCGCTACGTGCTCGCCATGCTGAATGAAGTCGGCGGCACCCTGGGGGGCGAAACTTCGGGTCATATTTTGTGCCTGGACAAGACCACCACCGGCGACGGTTTGATCAGCGCCTTGCAGGTGCTTGCCGTAATGAAGCAGACGGGCGCGGGGCTCGCCGAACTCGCCGCCGGCATGCGCAAATACCCGCAAGTTCTCCTCAATGTGCGCGTCGCCAAGCGCTTCGACCCCTTGCAGGAGCCCACCGTGGTGCATGCCGCGCAGCAGGTGGAACGCCGCTTCGATGGCCGCGGCCGCATCGTGCTGCGCGCCTCCGGGACTGAGCCCGTCATTCGGGTGATGGTGGAGGGGTACGATGCGGGGCTGGTGAAGGAGGGCGCACGGGAGATCGCGGCGGTGGTTGAAGCCGCGGCCGCCGGCGTCAAGGACGTAGGCACCTAAGGCGAATCCCTAAGATAGGCAGCCTCGGGCTTGCAGTTAGCCGCCGGCGCGGCTAATCTTCGCCGCCTTTCCCGCCTAAGGTAGCCCTATGCGTCGTCAGATGGTCGCGGGTAATTGGAAAATGCACGGCTCGAGGGCCGCCAACGAAGCGTTGCTCGCCGAGTTGGAGATGAGCCTCAAGCCGGACTGGCCAATCGACATCGCTGTTTTTCCGCCTTATGTGTATTTGAGCGAAGCGGCTCGCATTCTCGAGGGCGGCCGCATAGCCGTTGGCGCACAGGACGTCTGCGCAGAGTCGGGAGGCGCGTTCACCGGTCAGGTATGCGCCTCGATGCTGAAGGACGTGGGCTGCAGCTACGTGATCGTCGGTCATTCCGAGCGGCGCCGCTGGTATCACGAGGACGATGCCTTGGTGGCCCGCAAGTTTGCAGCGGTGTTGGAGGCCGGTCTCGCGCCGGTGCTTTGCGTCGGTGAGACCCTGGAAGAGCGTGAGAGCAAGCAGACCGAAACCGTCA
>DATLVV010000093.1:0-5446 GCA_035577165.1 Steroidobacteraceae bacterium
TGGCGTTCGACTCGACCTGGCGCACGCGCTCGGCGGAAATTCCATATTCGTCCGCCAATTCGTGCAAGGTGGCCTTGTCTTCGGTCATCCAGCGCCGCTTGAGGATGCTGCGGCTGCGCTCATCGAGTTTCTCGAGGGCGATACTCAACCGTTCGGTCGAATCTTCTTCCCATTCCTCGCTCTCGACTTCGATCGCGGGGTCGGCGTGGCTCGCCGGCAGGTACATGGCCGGTGAGTAGGTATCTTCCTCGTCGCTTTCCGGGGTCGGATCGAAGGACATGTCGCGCGCCGACAGGCGCTGCTCCATTTCGCGCACATCCGCCACATCGACCCCCAGGTCGCGGGCCACGGCGGCAGTTTCTGCCTCCGACAACCAGGCCAGATTCTTCTTCATCTTGCGCAGATTGAAGAACAGTTTGCGTTGCGACTTGGTGGTGGCGACCTTCACCAGCCGCCAGTTGCGCAGCACGTACTCATGAATCTCCGCTCGGATCCAATGCACGGCAAAGGACACCAGGCGCACGCCGACGGTGGGGTCGAAGCGCTTGACCGCTTTCATGAGACCCACATTGCCTTCCTGGACCAAATCGCCCATCGGCAAGCCATAGCCCAGGTATCCCCGGGCGATGTGCACGACGAATCGCAGGTGCGACAGCACCAGCTGCCGGGCCGCATCCAGATCGGCCTCGGAACGGAATCGGGTGGCGAGCGCGATCTCGTCTTCCTTGGACAGAACCGGAATCTGCGAGACGCGGTCTATATAGGAATCCAGGCTCCCCACGGGGCCCGCGAACACCAACCCATTCGGTTGTTTTGCGACTAAAGCAGTACTCATCAGCGAAACCTCCCAATCAGCGCGAGGACAATGGTAGCACTCCCAGGATTCGACTGCTAATGTTACCGATAGTTCACATCCGATGTAAGAGATTGAAAAACATAAGATTCATACTGGATCGATGCCACGGATATGGCGCGTTGCAGCAAGCCAGGAGCCCAACCACGCCAGACCCACGGCCATCGCCAGAACCAGCGCACCGGTTCTGAGGCCCAGCCCCTGGAGATGAAACTGACTGCCATAGAGCCGTGCAAGGCTGTCAACGGGCTTGCCCAAGACGGCCGCCGCCACGGCCACCAAAGCCAAGGCCATCAGCCCGCCGCCCAGGCCGTACCAGATTCCACTGTAGAGAAACGGGCGGCGCGCAAACCCATCGCTGGCACCCACCAACTTCATGACCTCGATTTCCGCGCGCCGGTTCAATATATCGAGGCGAATGGTGTTGCCGACGATCAGCACCACTCCGGCGCCCAACAGGGCGCCGGTGAGCAGCACCACCCGCCGCAAGATATCCAGCATGCCATGCAGGCGCTTCACCCATTCGGTGTCGAGCTGCACGTTCTGCACGCCGGCCATGGCGGCGATAGTCGTCTTGAGTGCGTCCGTGCCTCGAGGCGTGCTCGCGATCAGCGTCGGCGTGACGATCAGAGTGTCGGGCAGCGGATTGTCGGTCAGCGCGTCAAGCGCCTTGCCGAATCCCGAGGTGCTGCGAAATTCTGCCAACCCTTCGTCGGCCGTGATGACATGCACCGCCGCGACATCGCCTCGCTGGCGAAGCTGTTTCGCGAGCGTCGCCGTTCGGGCGGCGCCTGCTTGCTTGTCCATGTAGACCGATAGATTGAAGGCTTCGCTCCAATTTCCGGTGGCGGTGCGCACATTCGTCAACAGCAAATTCAAGAACAGCGGCAGCGCCAGGGCCACCGCCACCACGCCCATGGTCATCAAGGTCGCGAAGGGATGCTGCACGATGCGTCCCAGGGATCCGATCAGGGTTTGCGCATGCCGGGCAAAATAGGCCTGAATTTACACGTGACCCGCCCATCGCTCAACACGATCCGCCGCGCGCCGAAATGCTCGATGAGGTGCACGTCATGGGTGGCGATCACCACGGTCACCCCGACCTCGTTGAAGCGTTTGAACAAGTTCATGATTTCGAGAGCCAGTTGCGGATCGAGATTGCCGGTGGGCTCATCGGCGATGAGCAAGGACGGTTTGGCGACGATCGAGCGGGCAATGCCCACCCGCTGCTGCTCGCCGGTCGAGAGTTCGAGCGGGCGGCTTTTCTCCTTGCCGAGCAGCCCCACCTGATCGAGCGAGGCGCGCACGCGCCTGTCGACTTCGCGCCGCGGTACGCCGGCGATGATCAACGGCAGCGCCACGTTGTCCGACACCGGCCGGTCGTGCAGCAGCTTGTGATCTTGGAACACCACGCCGATCTGCCGGCGGAACTGCGGGATGCCGCGCGGCTTGATCCGCGAGGTATTTTGGTTGTTGATGATGACCTGGCCGCGGCTCGGCCGTTCGATGAGCGCGATCAGCTTCAGGATGCTGCTCTTGCCCGCGCCGGAGTGGCCCGTCAAGAACGCGAGTTCGCCGTCCTCGATCTTGAATGACACGCCGGCGAGGGCCTCGCGGCCGTTCGGGTAGCGCTTGTGGACTTGTTCGAACTGAATCATGCGGCCACGCCGTCCGGACCCGATTTCAACAGAGCCGATACGAAATCCGAGGCATTGAACACACCGAAGTCTTCGCTCTGCTCGCCCACCCCGACGAAGCGGATGGGAATTTTCAGTTTTTGGGCGATGGCGAGCACCACGCCTCCCTTGGCCGTGCCGTCGAGCTTGGTGACGACCAATCCCGTGACCCCCAACCCCTTGTTGAATTCTTCGGCCTGTGCGACCGCATTCTGGCCGATGGTGCCGTCGAGCACCAACAGCACCTCATGCGGCGCGCCGGCATCGAGGCGGGCCAGCACACGCTTGACCTTTTTGAGCTCGTCCATCAGGTGAGCCTGGGTGTGCAGACGCCCCGCGGTGTCGGCGATCAGCACGTCGATGTTGCGCGCGCGGGCGGCTTGCAGGGCATCGAAGATGACGGCGGCGGGCTCGGCGCCGGCTTGCTGGGCGATGATGGGGACCTGGTTGCGCTCGGCCCAAACCTCCAATTGCTCGCGCGCGGCAGCGCGAAAGGTGTCGCCGGCGGCCAGCATCACGCTGCGCCCTTCGCCCTGCAGCCGGCGCGCCAGCTTGCCGATGGTCGTGGTTTTGCCGGCGCCGTTGATTCCCACCACCAGAATGACGTAGGGCTTGATGCCGGGATCGACGGCGAGAGGCACTTCCACGGGCTTCAAAATGCTGAACATGGCCAGGTGCAGGGCCTTGAGCAGCGCCTTCACATCATCGAGCTCCTTGCGCGCCACCCGCCTGCGCAGCTCCTCGAGAATCTGCTGTGTGGCCTCGACCCCCACGTCGGCGGTGATCAGACGGGTCTCGAGCTCATCCAGGATCTCCGCATCGATCTTGCGGCCGGGGAGCAGCTCGGCGATGTCGGTGGTGAGCCAGGCGGGACCGCGGTTCAATTTGGCGCGCAGCCGCGTGAAAAAACCTCGCGCCTTGGGGGAATCGGATTCGTCGGTCATGGGCAGGTATGATACCGGGAGTGACTACTCCCAAGACGGAATCGCATGCCGCGGGCGGCCGCAATTCGGTGCGCATCATCGGCGGTGGTTGGCGCGGCCGACGCATCACCTTTCCGGATGTGCCGGGCCTGCGCCCCACTCCCGATCGCGTTCGCGAGACCCTGTTCAACTGGTTGCAGCACGACATCGCGGGCGCGCGCTGCCTCGATCTCTTTGCCGGCTCCGGCGCGCTCGGGCTGGAGGCGCTGTCCCGCGGCGCCAAGGAGCTGGTTTTCGTCGAGCAATCGGTGGCCGCATCGCGCGCGTTGCAGGAGCAACTGGCCCGCTTGGGTGGAGAGCGGCGGGGTCAGGTGGTCGAAATGGGCGCGACGCGCTATCTGCGCGGGGCGGCACCGGCTTTCGACATCGTGTTCCTGGACCCGCCGTTCGGGCGGGATGCCTTGGCGGAATATATCCCCCTGCTCGATTCGGGTCATTGGCTCAAGCCCGGGAGCCAGGTGTACCTGGAGAATGAAAAGGCGGGAGGCGCGCCGCTTCTGCCTGCGCACTGGGAACTGCTCAAATCGAAGTCGGCGGGTGAGGTGGGGTATCATCTGGCGCGCGTGTCCTCGCGCGAGCCCAAATAAATGCACAAAAGAACCGCTGTCTATCCTGGGACCTTCGATCCGATTACCAACGGCCACACCGACTTGGTGCGCCGGGCGGCCAGCATCTTCGACCGCTTGGTGGTGGCGATTGCCGCCAATCCCAACAAGGCACCCATGTTCACCCTGGAGGAACGGGTCGACCTGGCACGCCGAGTGCTCGCCGACGTGCCCAATGTCGAGGTGATGGGGTATGCGGGGCTCACGGTCGACTTCGCCCGGCAAAACGGGCTGTCGGTGATCGTGCGCGGTTTGCGCGCGGTATCGGATTTTGAATTCGAATTTCAGTTGGCTAATATGAGCCGGCACCTCAGCCCTGAGATTGAGTCTGTATTCATGACCCCGCAAGAACAGTACACATTTATTTCCTCGACTCTGGTGCGGGAAATTGCGGTGCTGGGCGGCAATGTGTCCGAGTTCGTGCATCCGATCGTCGAGACCGAATTGAAGCGGCATCGCAAGCTTTGATCGCCATTTCCGCACCGCGCCGCGCGCGGCCATTTTCCGGCTGGGTCTTGGCATGCGCCGCGCTCATTGCGGCGCCCGCCGCGCTCGGCGCGCCCTCCACCCCGGTTGCGCACAAGGGCGCGATTGCCAGCGCCTATCCGCTCGCGAGTCAAGCAGGGCAGGAAATTCTCGCCGCCGGCGGCAACGCCTTCGACGCGGCGGTGGCGGTGTCCGCCGCGCTGGCAGTGGTCGAACCCTCGAGTTCGGGTCTGGGCGGCGGCGGCTTCTATTTGCTGCACCGTCAGGCGGACGCCTTCGAAACCATGGTCGACGCGCGCGAGAAGGCGCCCGCGGCCGCATCGCGCGACATGTACTTGGACAAGGCCGGCAACGCCATCGACAACGCGTCGATCGCAGGTTCCCTGGCATCGGCCATTCCGGGCGAGCCTGCGGCGTTCGAGTATCTCGCCCGCAAGTACGGCAAATTATCGTTGAAGCAGGATCTGCAGCCCGCCATTCGTCTGGCACGCGATGGCTTTCCGCTGTATGCCCGTCTGCAAGGAGGCATCCGCTACAAGCGGCAGGTACTGCAGCGCTCTCCCGATGCGGCGAAGGCATTTCTGACTGCGGACGGCAGCGTTCCCGAAGTCGGCGCCGTCATCAAGCAGCCGGACTTGGCGAGCACCCTCGAGGCGATCGCCGCTCAAGGAGCGCAGGGATTCTACGGTGGCCGGGTCGCGGCCGATCTCGTCGCCGGCGTGCGCGCGGACGGCGGCATTTGGACGCTCGAGGATCTCGCCCACTATCAGGTGGTCGAGCGCAAACCGCTGGTGGGCGAGTACCACGGCGCGCGCATCGTCTCGGCGTCGCCGCCCTCCTCGG
>DATLVV010000094.1:0-6023 GCA_035577165.1 Steroidobacteraceae bacterium
ATCAACACCATCGCGGCGGATCACGAGTTCGGCCGCTGAGGCGTCATCCATGAGAATTCAACATCTGATCAACGGTGCGGCCACCTCGAGCGCCGACTACTTCGAGACGGTCAATCCCGCCACCCAGGAGCCGCTCGCCGAAGTCGCGCGCGGCGGCGAGCGCGAGGTCGACGCAGCGGTGTCGGCCGCCAAGGCAGCGTTTCCGGCGTGGGCAGGCAGGCCGGCCGGGGAGCGGGCAGTATTGCTGCGCAAGCTGGGCGACCTGATCGCAAAACACGTCGCGGACATCGCCGCCATCGAAACCCGGGATACCGGACAAGTCATTGCGCAGACGGCCAGGCAATTGGTGCCGCGCTCAGCCGACAATTTCCATTACTTCGCCGAGATGTGCGTGCGCGTGGACGGCCACACTTATCCGACGGCGACGCATCTCAATTACACGCTGTTCCATCCGGTGGGTGTTTGTGCATTGATCTCGCCCTGGAATGTCCCATTCATGACCGCGACGTGGAAAGTTGCGCCGGCGCTCGCCTTCGGCAACACCGCCGTTCTCAAGATGAGCGAGCTTTCGCCGTTGTCGGCAGCGCGGCTCGGCGAATTGGCCTTGGAGGCTGGAATTCCCGCCGGGGTTCTCAATGTGGTGCATGGGCTGGGGGTCGAGGCGGGCGAGCCCCTGTGCCGCCACCCGGACGTGCGGGCGATTTCCTTTACCGGTTCGACGGCGACCGGAAACCGCATCGTCAAGAGTTCGGGGTTGAAGAAATTTTCCATGGAACTGGGCGGCAAGAGCCCCTTCGTCGTGTTCGACGATGCGGACCTGCCGCGTGCGCTGGACGCCGCGCTGTTCATGATCTTCTCCAACAACGGTGAACGCTGCACGGCGGGTTCGCGCATACTGGTGCAGAAATCCATTTACCCTGAGTTTGTCCAGAAATTCACCGCGCGCGCGCGGCGCATCGCGGCCGGCGATCCGCTCGACGAAAAGACCGTCCTCGGGCCCATGATCAGCGCGAATCACCTTGAGAAGGTGCGCCGCTACATCGAAATGGGCCCCCGGGAGGGCGCAACTCTGATGTGCGGCGGACTGGACGCCCCCGCACTGAGCGGGCCGCTGCAGAAGGGCAATTTCGTCCAGGCCACCGTCTTCGCCGATGTCGACAATCGCATGCGCATCGCCCAGGAAGAAATCTTCGGGCCGGTCGCCTGTCTGATTCCGTTTGCCGACGAGGCCGACGCCATCGCCCAGGCCAACGACGTGATCTACGGTCTCAGCAGCTATGTCTGGAGCGAAAATCTCGGCCGCGCGCATCGCGTTGCCGCGGCGATCGAGGCCGGGATGTGCTTCGTGAACAGTCAGAACGTGCGCGACCTGCGGCAGCCGTTCGGCGGCATCAAGGCCTCGGGCGTGGGACGTGAAGGCGGTACCTGGAGCTACGAGGTATTCCTGGAACCGAAAAATGTCTGCGTGAGCATGGGTTCTCACCACATACCCCATTGGGGCCGGTAGCCTGTATGAGCCTCTATCAGCTGCAGAAATTCCTGTTCGACATCAATCGCGACGGCGGTCTGCAGCAACAATTTCGCACCGATATGGCCGCGGTGCTGGACCGCTACACGCTCGAGGGTGAGGAGCGCCGCGCGCTCGAGACGGGGGATGTCGGACTCATCTATGTGCTGGGCGCCAACGGACAATTGCTGATGCACTACGCCGCCTTCCTCGGGATGCCGTGGGCCGACTACATCGCGGCGATGCGCGCCGGGGTCGCCCGCCATGGGCCGGTACGCGCCGGGGTGTATGCAATGACGACCCGGTTGGACGAAAGGGTGGCGGACGTATGAGCCTCGTGTTTGCGGGCATCTGCAGTCACGCGCCCGGCATTACGGGCCGCGCGCAGCTGGCCGATCGCGACATTGCCGGCGACTTCTTCCGCTGCTATCGCAGCATGGGCGACCAACTCGCGGCCGCAAGGCCCGATGCCCTGATGATTGTCGCCGCGGAGCATTTCGCCAATTTCTTCATGAACAACATGCCGGCATTTGCCGTGGGCATGGCGGAGAGCTACGAGGGTCCCATCGAGGATCCGCAGTGGCTGGGCATTGCGCGCACAGTCATTCCCGGAAATGCGCCCTTGTCGCAGAGATTGATACGGGAAATGATGCAGACGGTGGATCTCGCCTACGCCGAGGAGTGGAAATTCGATCACGGCGTCATGGTGCCGTTGAACTTTCTGACCCCCCGATACGACCTCCCGGTGATTCCGCTGAACATCAACTGTCAGGGACCGCCGCTGACGCCGCTGCATCGCGCGTGGGCGCTCGGCGAGGCATTGCGCCGCGCCGCCGACCTCGTGCCGGAACGCATCGCCGTGGTCGGCACCGGCGGCATTTCGCATTGGCCGGCGACCCCGGATTCAGGGAAGATCAACGAAAGCTGGGACCGGGAGTTTCTGCGGCGCTGGCTGGCCAACGACAAGCAGGCGCTGCTGTCCTACAGCGACGAGGCGACCTACCGCGATGCCGGCCAAGGAGGTTTCGAGATCCGCACCTTCATCAGCATCGCCGCCGCCGCGCAGGGGCGGGGAAGCCTGCAGTATTACCGGCCGATACCGATCTTCTCGGTGGGCTGCACCATCGCCACCATGGAAATCGCATGTCGCACATGACATTGGAGTACAGCGCAAATTTGCGCGGCACCGGCCGCTTCGGCGAGCTGTGCCGGCAACTCGCACAATTCATGGCAGCGCTCCAGGTCGACGGCGCGGCGGTGTTTCCGCCCGGCGGCGTGCGGGTGCGCGCCATTGCCTGCGAGGATTACTGTATTGCGGACGGCACGGCCGGCGATGCGGCATTCGTGCACGCCATCTTGAAAATCGGCGCCGGGCGCAGCGACGCGGCCAAGCAGGCGACCTGCAGCGGGCTGTTCGACATCATGAAGGCGCACTTTGCGGAGCAATTTTCCCAGCAAGGCCTGGCGCTGTCCCTCGAACTGTGCGAATTCAGCGAGGCCGGCACGCTCAAGCACAACAACCTGCACGCCCGTTTCAAAGCGAAGTAACTCCATGCTGTCCGCCGACATAGTTCGATTGCTGGCCGAGCGCCTGTATCAAGCGCGCAAGGACCGCGTCCAGTTGCGGCATTTTTCGCTGGAACATCCAGGGATGACCATCGAGGACGGGTACGCCATTCAAAGCGAATGGGTCAGAATGGAGATCGCCGACGGACGCAGCGTCAAAGGCCGCAAGATCGGCCTCACCTCGCGCGCCATGCAACAAGCCTCTCAGATCACGGAGCCGGATTACGCGCCGCTGATGGATGATATGTTCTTCGCGACCGGCAGCGACCTACCCTTCGACCGCTTCATCGCTCCGCGGGTGGAAGTGGAGCTGGCGTTCGTGCTGCGCTCACCCCTGCAGGGGCCCGGGGTGACGATATTCGACGTGTTGCGGGCCACGGACTACGTGACGCCGGCGCTCGAGATCATCGACGCGCGCATCGAACAATTCGACCGCGACACCCGCGCGCCGCGCAAGGTCTTCGATACCATTGCCGATTTCGCCGCCAATGCCGGCATCGTCGTAGGTGGCCTGCCGGTCAAGCCCGATGCGGTGGATCTGCGCTGGGTGGGGGCGCTGTTGTACAAGAATGCCGTGATCGAGGAGACGGGGGTCGCGGCGGCCGTGCTGAATCATCCGGCTGCGGGTGTTGCATGGCTGGCCAACAAGATCGCGCCCCACGGCGAAACCCTTCGATCCGGCGACGTCGTTCTCGGCGGTTCATTCACCCGGCCGACGAGCATCGCGCGCGGCGACGTGCTGCATGCCGATTATGGACGGCTCGGCAGCATCTCGATGCGCTTCGTCTAATTTCAAGAGGCTGCAATGGAACTACCCGTCAATGTGTTCAAGCAAGCCCTGCGCCGGGGGGAGACCCAGATCGGCCTCTGGGTGGGATTGGCCGATGCCTACGTTGCCGAATTGCTGGCGGGGGTCGGCTTCGACTGCCTGGTGATCGACGCCGAACATTCGCCCAATGATCCACGCAGCGTGCTGCCGCAATTGCAGGCCATGGCGGCTTATCCGGTGCATGCGATCGTGCGTCCGGTGCTAGGGTCTGTGGAACTGATCAAGCAATACCTGGATATCGGCGCGCAGACGCTCATCATTCCGATGGTCGAATCGGCGGAGCAGGCGCGGCGCATGGTGGCGGCGATGCGCTACCCGACTCGCGGCGTGCGCGGCGTCGGCAGCGCCGCGGCGCGAGCCTCGCGGTGGAATCAGATCGACGACTATCTTCATCGCAGCGACGACGAAATGTGCCTGTTCGTTCAGGTGGAGTCGGTGAATGCATTGGCCAATCTTGACAGCATCGCCGCGGTGGACGGCGTCGACGGGGTTTTCTTCGGACCAGCGGACTTGGCGGCATCGATGGGACTGCTGGGCCGGCCCTCCGATCCGGCGGTGCAAGCCGCCATCATTCAGGGGATCGCGGCCGTCAAGGCCGCCGGTAAGGCGGCGGGAACGCTCACCTCGGACCGCGCGCTCGCACGCGAGTACTTGAAGGCGGGGGCTCTATTCGTCGCGGTCGGAGTCGATACGACGATCCTGGTGAGTTCGGCCAGAGCCCTGGCCGCGGAGTTCAAGACGCCAAGGCGTCGTGCACCAGACTGATTTGCCGCTCGGCCTGCGCGAGAATGGCGCTGCAGTCCTCGGCCTTGACGCCGACGGTGAGAAACGCGTTGATCCCCAGGGTTTCGGCCGCCCCGCGCTCCGGCGCCTGCAGCGCTTCGGCGAGAATGAGACTGGCGATGAGCACGTCCGTCAGCGCCGCTTCGTGCTTCCAGCGTCGCTCGTGGTCCGTCTGTTCGCCGACGGCCTGGCACATGTCCTCTGCAAAGCCCCAGCTTTCGAGTACCGCCTTGCCGATCGACGCCTGCCAACCCTCCAGCAGATCCAGCCAGGAATCCTCGGGTCCAAGACCTGTCGCTTGAGTGGCGGCGCGCGCCATGATGTAGAGATTGCCGATACCGTGCAAGAGACCAGTCAGGAAGGCCTCGTCGGCGTTCAACCGGGTGCGCTCGGCGACGATCCGGCTTATCGAGGCAACCGCGATGCTCTTGTTCCAGAGTTCGGTCAGCGGCCGCGCAATGGATCGCAGCGCGGCCTCGTTCTTCATCTGCTGCATCGCATAGGACATGGCGGTGCCGTGCACCATTTGATGTCCGAGACGGGTGATTGCGGAGCGCAGTTCCGTCACTGGTTTGCCTGAGGTATTGAACGCGGCCGAATTCGCAGTCTGCAGGATGCGCGCAGCCAGGCGCGGTTCGGCACCGACAATGGTGACCACGCGGTCGGTGGTGGTGTCCGGGTCCGCCATGGCAGTGCTGATGCGAATCACCACGTCGGGAAAACACGGCAAATCGATCGAGCCTTCGGACACTTCGGCCGCCAGCATTTGCAGGAACGCCAGCGCAGCAGCCCGTTCCTGCGGCGTCGAGTGCGAAGCGGACCGATCGGTGGGAGGCGTATTGGGTTTGGACATCGAGTGGGTTCTCCCGCGGCGCTACGTTTGCACGGGAAAAAACGATGGCTCGGCGCCACCGCGTCCGGCCAGCCAGGCATGGATCTGAGTGACGATGGCGAGCGCAATGCCTTCGGGGGTGACCGCGCCGATGTCGATGCCGACCGGGCCACGAAGCCTGGATTTCAGCTTTTCCGCCACAGGCCCCAATTCCTGGGCGAGCCGGACGCGGCGCGCCTCCGGGCCCAACAGACCGATGTAGGCCGGAGCGCCGTCCCACGCCAATTCACGCAAGTACGAGGCGTCCGACAGCAAATGATGGCTCATGACCACTGCGGCATGACATTGCTCGAGAGCCACACGTTGGCGCAGCAAGTGCGGATCGCAGAGTTTGACCTCGGCGCCGGGAAAGTCTGCCGCCACCGCGTAGGCCGGGCGATGATCGACGATCGAGACGCGCCAACCCAAGGCGCGCGCAGCACCCGCCACGGGCCGCGCGTCGGGGC
>DATLVV010000095.1:0-5493 GCA_035577165.1 Steroidobacteraceae bacterium
CAGCGTGACCTCGAGCGGGTTCAATGGGGTGCCATCCGAGGCGTTGGGCTGTTGGTAGAATACTCCCTGCGAATGCATGTCCTGGTAGGTCTGCGCCAGAAGCACGTCCCAGTCGTCGTTGAACTTGTACAGCAACTGCACCCGTATGCCTTGATAGGTAACGGGGTTGATGTCGTTTGCAACCAGTTTGTTGTTGTTGATGCTGGGACTGCCCGGCGGCACGCAATAGCCGTTGTTCGGCAGTCCGTCCGGGCATTGTCCCGCGGCATTGGCCGGATAGCCCGCATACGCAATGCCGAGGTCGGTGTTTTTGCGCGTGAAAGTCGCCGCCACGTTGTTGATGTAGCCGCCGCGCTGATCGTTGTAGATTACACCGCGAATAGCCATGTGCTCGGAGATCAGAGGCAGGTTCAGGACGGCGGTAACATTCGAATTGTTATCTCCATGGGCAGTGGTGCCGTAACCCGCCTCGACGGTGGCTTCGGTCGCGTCGATTTTGGGCTGGTTGGTGATGTAGCGAATCACGCCCGCTTGCGCGCCGGCGCCGAACAGGGTGCCTTGAGGTCCTTCAAGAACTTCAATTCGGTTCAGATCGGCTGCATAGACATCAAGATTGCGGTTCGGCAACTGGGCCGATTGATTGTCGAGATAGATTGCGACGTTCGGAAACAGTCCGGTCGATGAGCTTCCTTGGCTGGCCTGGGAACCAGCGCTCAGGCCGCGCATGAATACTTCGTTCTGCCCCGGTCCGTTGTTGGCGCTGGTTACGTTGGGTAGATAATGGATGTAGTCGTCGAACGTTTGGATGCTGAGCTGCTCCAGAGCTTGGCCCGTAAAAACCTGCATAGAGATCGGCACGTCTTGCACGCTTTCCGCGCGCCGCTGTGCCGTCACAGTAATTTCCTCGAGAGCTCCGCTTTCCGCCTCCGCGGGGGCTGCCTGTGATCTCGTGCTCGACAGGGCGGCGCCGAGGATGGTTGCGATCGCAATTGAAAGCTTGGAATTCATTTTCGCATCCCCTCGATCTATGGCGAGGTGGGCAGGCACGCAAGGCGCGCCAGCATCGCCTCTTGCGTGAGTCTAAACCGTTAGCTGCAGGCGCAGCCAATCATCCCGATGTTTGTTCATTATGGCCGTAATAATTATACTAAGGCTAACTCGGCGTCAACTGCCGCGTCATTGGAGCATTGGTTTGGCTTCACGATTGAGCGGCACGCCCGAGGAGCGCAAACAAAGAATAGCCCGTGCGACCTGCCGCGCCATCGTTGCGCACGGCCTACATCGGGTGAACCTGCGAGATATTGCGCGCGCGCTTGGAACCACCACGGGCCCGCTGCAACATTATTTTAGGAGCAAGGATGAATTGCTTCTTTATACCAAAAACCTTCTCATCGATAACCTATTGAACAATGCTCGAGAGGCCGGTGCGACGATGCAAGGGGGCGAGCGTTTGCGCGTCGTATGCGAGAGTCTCCTGCCCTTTACCCCATCGGCACGGCGAGCGTGGCTGGTATTGACTGCCTTCAACGGCCGGGCGATCGGCGATAAACAACTGACCGCGATTCAAATTTCGCGTTACAGCAAATGCCGGCGCTTCTTCGAGCAGGAAATCAAAGTCGGCAAAGAGGCGGGTGTTCTACGTCCTTCGGTCGACACAGTCCTCGAGGCAATTGCCCTCGCCAGTTTCGTCGACGGGCTCGCGGTTCAGGTGTTATTTCTAAATAGAAGTGAAACCAAACGGGCGAAAACCGAGCTGGTTCGAATGTATTTGGAACGCAGTCTCGCGAACCCTATCGGTTCTGACCCGAACCGTCGGCGATCTAGGCGCTCACTGGACGGGCCGCGCGCCGATCGGCGGGGCGCTGCCGATTGATCGCGGCGTTCAATTCCGCAGCCGCGCCGTGGATGCCGGTGGCCGTGCCGCCGCCGGCATAGATGAGGTTGCGCGAGGAGCTGATCAGCAATCCGGCGCCGCGTGCGTCCAGGCCGGCCTCAAGCGTCGCCTGGAGATCGCCGCCCTGCGCGCCGATGCCCGGCACCAGGAATGGCACCTCCGGATGTGCGTGGCGCAGATCTGCCATTTCGCGCGGATAAGTGGCGCCGACCACCAGCATCAGATTGCCGAATTCATTCCAATGCGCGGCCGCGCGTTCCGCCACCCGCCGGTAGAGCGGCAAACCATCGACCAGCAAGTCCTGAAAATCGTGAGCGCCCGCGTTGGAGGTGCGGCAGAGCAGGATCGCGCCGCGATCCGGTCTCGCGAGGAACGGCCGCACCGAGTCCTCACCCATGTAGGGATTGACCGTGACTGCATCCGCCTCATACCGATCAAAGGCCTCCCGCACATATGCTTCGGCGGTGTTGCCGATGTCATTGCGCTTGGCATCGAGAATCACCAGTGCAGTGGGCGCTCGTTCGCGGATGTAGCGGATGCTCGCCTCCAGCTGGCTCTCGGCGCCGAGCGCGCTGTAAAAGGCAATCTGGGGTTTGTAGGCCGCCGTAAAGTCGGCGGTGGCATCGACGATGCGGCGATTGAAGGCGTAGATGGGATCGGCGCCGAGATCCTGGGGCAGCCTCGCGAGGTCCGGATCGAGGCCGACGCATAGCAAGCTGCCGCTGCTGTGATGCGCGCGCGCCAGCCGCTCGGCGAAGGTCATGGGCATATGTCTATGATAACCAACCGGCGTCCAGGGTGGGAGTATGCTTCACTGTTACCGTGAGAACCGCATTGCCCAGCAAGCCTCGTACAGGACCCCGTTTGGTGCTGCAGCCGGCGAGCCGCCGCGCGGCCCGGCACACGAGCACCAGCGCCCTGAAGCGATTTTTCGCGATCGCAGATGCCTGGGAGCTCTCGCCCCTGCAGCAATGCCGATTGCTCAAGATACCCTCGCCGCAGGTGCTGGAGCGCTACCGTTTGGGCCAGGCGCCGCGTCTTTCGGCGACGCAGCAGGAGCGCGCAGCGCTGATCGCCAACATTCAATATTCACTGACCACGGAGGCGGGGGTGAAGGACCGCGCCTGGGCCTGGGTGCACGCGCCGCGCAAGGCACCGCCCTTCGACGGCGACAGTCCGCTTTACTTCATGTTGGAAAACGGCCTCCCGGCGCTGCGGGAAGTGGCCCGGTTGCTGGTCCGGGAAAGCGAACCCCGTTAGGCCCCAAGGGCGCGGCCCGCGAGGCCCCAAGGGCGCGGTGCTCCCGACTCCGCTATACTAGAGAGCTGTTCCGATGCGAATGTGGCGGAATTGGTAGACGCGCCAGACTTAGGATCTGGTGGGGAAACCCGTGCGAGTTCGAGTCTCGCCTTTCGCACCATCGCTTAAGGTCGCCGTTGCCGACACTAGCCAACCCAAGAGGATTGACATGCAGGTTTCCGTCGAGAGTATCAGCAAACTGGAGCGCCGCATGCAAGTGCAGGTGCCGGCCGAACGTGTGAGCCAGGAGGTCGCGGCGCGCTTGCAGAACTTGAGCCGCACCGCGCGCTTGAAGGGCTTCCGCCCCGGCAAGGCGCCCATCAAGGTGATCCGGCAACAGTTCGGCGTGCAGGTGCACCGCGAGGTGATCGGCGAATTGCTGCAGTCCAGCTTTGCCGAGGCGGTGTCTGAGAAGCAGCTGTCGCCGGCCGGCAATCCGCGCATCGAACCGCAAAGCGTCGGCGAGGGCCAGGACCTCCGCTATGTGGCGACCTTCGAGGTGATCCCCGAAGTTGCCCTGCAGCCCATGGATACGCTGGAGCTCGAGCGGGTGACCTCGGAGGTGACCGAGAGCGATATCGACGCCATGATCGAGCGGCTGCGCCGGCAGCAAATGAAGTATTCACCGGTCACACGCGCCGCGGTGAGCGGCGACAAGGTCAGCATCGACTTCCTGGGAAAGATCGACGGGGTCGAGTTTGCCGGCGGCAAGGGCGAGAACATCGGAGTGGTGCTCGGCGAAGGACGGATGCTGCCTGAACTCGAACAGGGTCTGATCGGCGCCACGGCCGGCGACCATCGCGACATCAGCGTGAGCTTTCCGGCCGATTATCGCGCCACGGAACTCGCCGGCAAAACGGCGATTTTCAGCACCGACATCAAGACGGTCGAGGAGCCGGCGCTCCCCGAAGTCGACGAGGAATTCTGCAAGTCATTCGGCGTCACCGAAGGCGGAATACCGAAGCTGCGCGAGGACGTGGCGACCAACATGCGCCGTGAGCTCGAGCAGAATCTGCGCACCCGCAACAAGACTGCGGTGCTGGAGAAGCTCTATCAAGCCAATCCGATCGACGTGCCGAATGCCATGCTCGAGTCCCAGATCCGCGAGCTGCAGATCGAGTCCATGCGTCGGGCGGGGACGAAGGATGTGTCTCAGGCGCCGCCGCGCGAGCCGCTGGTGGAACCCGCGCGGCGCCGCGTCGCGCTCGGCCTGATCATCAACGACGTCATCCGCAGGGAGGGCATTGTCCTGGATCCGCAGCGCGCGAATGCAAGACTGGACGAGATGGTCGGGGCGTACGGCGATGCAGCGGCTCTGAAGCGCGCCTATCAGCAAAACGCCGACGCCATGCGCCAGGTGGAGAGTCTCGCGCTTGAGGACCAGGTCGTGGATTGGATTCTCGACCATGCTAAGGTGCGGCAGAAGGTTTCGACGTTCAAAGAGCTGATGAACTTTGAGGGGTAACCCCTAAAGGGATCACCTTGAAAAGGTGCCGAGAAGACCTCACTGTCGTGAGGCGATGGTTTGCAATAGGTAAGGGCAGGTACTCATGACGACACGCGCACTCAATCTGGTCCCCATGGTGGTCGAGCAAACCGCTCGCGGCGAGCGGGCGTACGACATCTACTCCCGATTGCTCAAGGAGCGGGTAATCTTCATCGTGGGTCAGGTAGAAGACTACATGGCGAACCTGGTGGTGGCGCAGCTCTTGTTCCTGGAGTTGGAAAATCCCGAGAAGGACATTGCGCTGTACATTAATTCACCTGGCGGCTCGGTGAGCGCGGGCCTGGCGATTTACGACACCATGCAGTTCATCAAGCCCGATGTGAGCACCATTTGCGTGGGCCTTGCCGCCTCGATGGGCGCGGTATTGCTGGCCGGCGGCGCCGCCGGAAAGCGCTATACGCTGCCGAACTCGAAGATCATGATCCACCAGCCTTCGGCCGGTTTTCAGGGCCAGGCTTCCGATATCGACATCCACGCCCGCGACGTCATGGAAACCAAGCAGCGGCTCAACGCGATTTTGGCCAAACACAGCGGTCAGACGATCGAACGCGTCAAGCAGGACAGCGACCGGGACAATTTCATGACCGCGGAAGTTGCCCGAGCGTACGGATTGGTGGATTCCATGCTCGAGAAGCGCGGCGAGATCCCCGTAAAGGCCTAGGCAGGCCCCTTCTGCCGCACTCGCACAGCGGACCCCGGTCACACCCCGCGAGACCTTATCTTTGCGTGAGGTCGGCCGGGTGCTATATAGTCAGTTACTGTAGCCGCTTTTCCCGTGGATCTTCGGGGGGAG
>DATLVV010000096.1:0-10446 GCA_035577165.1 Steroidobacteraceae bacterium
GCAGCGGCACGATTTCCCGTTCGAGATCGCGCCCGGCGATGGTGTAGTAGGCCTGCACGCTGACGAACTTCGCAAAACCCCTTTGCTCCGACGTGCTCAGAGCCTTCATGATCTGCCACGCGGCCAGGTTGCACAGGCCGATGTATCGCACCTTGCCCGCCCGCACCACATCGTTCAGTGCGGACAGTGATTCTTCGAACGGCGTCAACGGATCGAAGGCGTGAATTTGGTACAGGTCGATGTAGTCGAGCTGCAGGCGCTTCAGGCTGGCGTCAACTTGATGAAATATGTGATTGCGCGACTGCCCGCGTCCGTTCGGCGTCTCATCCATGCTGCCGGTGGATTTGGTCGCGACGACGAGTTGCTCGCGCGGCAACCCCAGGGTTTGCAGCGCCTGCCCCAGCAGCGTTTCCGATTTTCCGAGTGAATAGACATTGGCGGTATCGATGAAATTGATGCCCGCCTCGAATGCATACTTCACCTGTTCGTTCACCGCTTCCTGCTGCAGACCGCCGATGGCTTCCCAGATGCCTTTGGCGCCGCCGTAGGTCATAGTACCCAGGCATAACTCCGATACGTATAGGCCGGTTTGTCCGAGTAAGTGATAGCGCACGACGGACTCCATTCAGTCAGGGGGTGCGGCCAGACTAGCTTATTTTTTTGAATGATTTCAAACGATCGGTGTCCCAGCACCCAAAGCCGCCAACCGGAGAGTCGAACGTGAAGACATTGGCATGGATGATCGCCCTCACGGTCGTGGCGGCGATGGTGGGCTGCCGTATCGGCGCCAAATACTCGGTGGGCGGCACCTTGACGGGCCTCATGGGCCGGGGTTTGGTGCTGCAGGACAATTCTGGAAATGATCTGAGCCTGACCACGAACGGCGACTTCGCCTTCACGGAGGGCATCGAGAACGACGGCGCCTATTCGGTCACGGTCAAAACGCAGCCTTCCGACCCCACGCAAACTTGCACGGTGCACAATGGATCCGGTGTCATCGACAAAGCCGATGTCGGCAATGTCATCGTTTCCTGCACGAAAGCAGGGCGCTTCGCCTATGTGGCGAATCAACTGTCCAATGACCTGTCGGCGTATGCCATTGCTTCAGACGGCGCCTTGGTTCCCATCGTCGGCTCGCCTTTCCCGGCAACGGGTACGGCTCCGGCATCGCTGGCGGTGGATCCGAACGGTCGATATCTCTATGTCGTGAACAATGCCTCAAGCGATATGTCGGTGTTTGCGATCGACAACGCCACCGGAGTGCTCACCGCCAACGGTCTGCCGAGTCCCACCGGCAGCAACCCGTATGCCGTGGCCGTCGACCCCCGGGATAGGTATCTCTACGTGACGAACCTCGCGTCCAACAACGTGTCGGCCTTCGCCATCGATGCGGGCACCGGTCGTCTGACCGAACTCGGCAATTCGCCTTTCGCCGTGGGAGCGGAACCGACTTCGTTGAAGATCGATGCGAACGACAGCTTTCTCTATGTCACCAATTTCAAGGGCGGAAATGTCACGGTGCTGTCGATCGACCCTGCCAGCGGCTCCCTGAGCGCAATTCCCGGATCTCCGTTTGGCGCGGGCGCCGGAGCCCTGTCCATCGCCCTCGATCCGGCAGGAACGTTTGCCTACGTCGCCAATGAAACGGCCGCCACGGTCTCCGAATATTCGATCGCCGCCTCGGGTGCGCTGAGCGCCGTCTCCGGATCGCCGCTGGCCACCGGCAGCAGTCCCGAATCGCTGGCCGTCGACCCGGCCGGCCGCTATCTCTACGCGGCGAATGTCACCGCCAAGAATCATGTGCAGCAATACTCCATCGCCCCGAGCAGCGGCGCTCTCACGGTGTCAGGGGCGTCGGTAGCCACGGGCACATTTCCCATTGGCCTGGTGCTCGATCCGTCCGGCCAATTCGCCTACGCCGCCAACGACAACTCCGGCGATATCTCTGCGTACGCCGTCGACGCCACGACCGGCGCGCTCATCCCCGTCAGCCGTTCGCCATTCGCCGCGGGCAGCGAGCCGCGCGCCGTCGCCATCGACTGAGCCACCATCGATTCGCCGGCGGCCCTTGGGGCCGGCTGCCGCCTTGAGGTTATGATGGGGGGCGGTGCAATGGGCCCGCAGACTTTCAGGATCGACCCTCGATGAGCATCCACGATGTGACCGCCGGCAATCGAGTTCCGCATGAATTCAACGTGATCATCGAGATCCCGATGTCTGCCGAGCCCATCAAGTACGAGGTGGACAAGCAGACTGGCGCGTTGTTTGTGGATCGCTTCATGATGACCGCCATGCACTATCCCGCCAATTACGGCTACGTGCCGCAGACGGTCGGCGAGGACGACGATCCGGTCGACGTGCTGGTGCATACGCCGTTTCCGCTTCTGCCGGGCGTGGTCGTGCGCTGTCGCGCCGTCGGGGTGCTGCGCATGGAAGATGAATCCGGCGGCGACGCCAAGGTGCTGGCCGTTCCCACGGACGACATCTGTCCGTTGTTCGAGCATTGGAAATCGATCGCCGACGTGCCGGAAATCCGCTTGCGGCAGATTCAGCATTTTTTCGAGCACTACAAAGATCTCGAGGCGGGCAAGTGGGTCAAGATCATCGGCTGGGCCGGCGTTGACGTCGCGCACGCGGAGGTTTTGAACGGTATCAAACGTTTCCAGGCTGAAAGGCGGGCCCCCGCAGGCTGATCGCCCATGGATGCCGCGCGCAATCGGGGACTCCTGCTCGCCGCCGCGGGAATCGCCCTGTTGCTGGCCGCGACCTTTGCGGCCTATCGCCCCGTTGCACCGCTGGGCGCAGATGCGCCGCCGACGGTATTTTCCGCGCATCGCGCCATCGCGATTTTGCAGGATCTGGTCGGCAACGGCGTCCCGCATCCCCTGGGCAGCCCCGCGGCCGCACAGCTGCGCGACGACATCGTCAATCGCTTCTCGGCGTTGGGATACGCTCCTGAGTTGCAATCCGGGTTCGTGTGCAATGACTACGGCGTGTGCGGCAACCCGGTCAATATCGTGGTCCAATTGGCGGGCAGCCCCGGCGAGCGGAACGCGGTGCTGCTTGCGGCACACTACGACTCGGTGCCGGCGGGTCCCGGAGCCTCGGATGATGGAGCCGCGGTCGCCAGCCTGCTCGAGATCGCGCGCATTCTGAAAGCGCGGCCGGCGCCGCGCCACCCCATCATTCTCCTGATTACCGACGGCGAAGAAGCGGGACTGCTCGGCGCCTTGTTGTTCGTGCGCGAGCATCCCTTGTCGAAGGTGGTGAAGGCCGCGGTCAATTTGGACGCGCGCGGAACCTCCGGGCCCAGCCTGATGTTCGAGACCGGGGCAGCCAATACCTGGCTCATGCGTTTGTACGAATCGGCAGTCGCGCGGCCCATGACCAACTCGCTCTTCTATGTGGTGTACCGGCAGCTGCCGAACGACACCGATTTCACCGCGTTCAAACAGGCGGACTATCAGGGCTTCAATTTCGCCTTCATCGGCAATGTCGGCCGCTACCACACACCGCTCGACAACGTGGTCAATGCCGACGCGAGCGCGATTCAACACCAGGGCGCGAATGGGCTGGCGGCGCTGACGGCGCTCGCCAATGCGCCGAGCTTGGATGCGCCTGCGGGGGAATCGGTCTTTTTTGACGGCTACTCGCGGACTCTCATCGCCTGGCGCTCCGAATTCACGCTACCTGCCGCGTTGCTCGCCCTGATTCTATTGGTGGCGGAAGCGGCCATTTTGTTGCGCGGCGGGGCCGTCACCGGCCGACAAATCCTGCGGGGCTGGGTGGGCATCCTCTGCGCTCTCGCATCCGCAGTGGTGCTGTGCGCCGGCTTGCTGGCGCTGCTCATCGAGGTCGACAAAGTACCGGCGCTGGACGGCGGATCGTGGGTTTCGCAGCCCCTGCCCATGAATGTCGCCGCCGTGGCGATTTCGGTGCTCGCTGCGGGCGCCGTGAGCGTCTGGCTGGCGCGCCTCGCCGGCTTCTGGGGTTTCTGGGTGGCGGCAGCGCTGCAGCTGGCTGTGCTGTGCGTCGCGACCGCGGCATTCCTTCCCGGCGCGAGCTATATATTCCTGCTGACGACGATGGCCGCGGGCTTGGCCGCTCTGCCCTGCGCGGTGAGCGTGCTCACCACGCGCACATGCAACGCCTGGACGCGCGACCTGGCAGCGCTTCTGCCCGCGCTCACGATCTTTGGCGGAGTGTTGCCGCTGCTGCGATTCCTATACATGTCGCTCGGCAGCGTGGCATGGCCTCTGTCGACGTTGGTGACCGGCTTGAGTCTGGCCACGATGCTGCCGCTGCTGGCGGTCGCGAGCGGCCGGGTGCGGAGCCGAATCATCGCCGCGGCCGCGCTGGTGGCGGCGGGCGGCGTGGTATGCACTGTGTGCCTGCCCGTCTATTCGGCGGCCTGGCCGGAACGGGTCAATGTGGAATATTGGGTTGATGCGGACACGGGTCAGACAAACTATCTGGTGCGTTGCGACTCATCCCGGCTGCCCGCGACCCTCGCAGCCGCCGCGCACTTCGACCCCGTTCCGCGTCCCCGCTTTGCAGGCGGTGCGGCACAGGCGTTCTACGCCGCGGCACCGAGGCTCGCGTTGCCTGAGCCGGAGTTGCAGCTGGACTCCTTGCCGTCGATGGTGCCGGGCGCCGCTCCCTCCAGCCATTTCGAGCTGCATGTCCGCTCGGCGCGCGGCGCACCCGAGGTGTTCCTGGTCTTTCCGGCCGGTGCGCACGTTGCGGAAGTTGGCCTGGTGACTGCGGCGGGCTTGGCACGAGCCAACGCTTACAAGCTGCACAGCGGCGCAACCTGGCTGGAGATCGTGGGATTGCCGGCAGACGGCGTGACCCTCAGTTTCGATGCCGCCGGAGATCAACCGGCGACGGTTCAAGTCTTCGACCAGAGCTACGGCTTAGCCGAGGGGGGCTTTTTGCAGCGCGCCAGGAGCGCAAGGGCGACCAGCTCGCAGGATGGCGATGTCACCGTGGTGCATCGCACCGTATCGCTCAATCCTGCGGCTGATCGCCGGGATGGGAAGCACTAGCTGTTCTTCGAATGCGAGGCGTAGAGGGCAGCCAGCTGCGAATTGTCGATTTGCCGGATGGCCCGAGCAACGGCCTGATCGCGGCATTCGGCGACCTTTCTTTGCAGACTGAGATCGTGAAACGACGCCTCGGGACAGACCTGCTTCGAGGCACGGACTATTCGACGGTACACCTCATTCACGCCGCTTGCGGTCGAGAGGTCCTGATCACTGTACTTGACGACGACGCTGGGAGGGCTATCCGGAGTGGCGGCATTGACTGCGCCAAAACTCAAGGCCGCGGTGAGAGTGCCCAGCGTCAGCACCGCAAGTTTGACGAAATGACTCATGACATTACTCCTAAAGACAAGGTTTGATCACGCGTACATAAGACACGCGCAACGCCCTTCACGTCTGCGGGGATGCGTCGAGGTCGTCCCGTCCAACAACGGGTTCGTCCCGACCCACGCGCCAAGGCTCCGCAATCGCCCCCCAGTTGCGCTAGGCTTGCAACCATGATCGGACTGGGACTGACGGAATCGCCGACCCGGCGCTTTGCCGGGGGCCTTTCCTTGCGGCAGTTTCTGGCCATTGCCGGCCTGTTTTGGGTGTATGTGGCCCTGTCGAACATCCTGTACGCGTACAGCATGCGCATCGGGATATCGCGCATGACCAATGTCTCGCTGTTCGCCTCCTGGGATGCACGCCTGCTGCAGCACCTGATGTTGCTGCCGGTCTTGCTGGTGTCATTTTGGGCCTCGCTGCGCATTCAGTGGCGCCCCCTGTGGGTCGCGCTGCCCTTGCAGCTGATTCTCGGCGCCATCTTCGCGGCCATCGCCTATCCCGCCATGCTGGTGGCGCAAATGACCCTGGGAAGCGAGGAGTGGCACGAGTCCGTGGTGAAACACGCCGCCGAGCCCTGGCTCGATCCCTACTTTCTCTCGCTGTGGATGGCGAGTTTCGTGAACTTCCTGCCGACCTACGGGTTTGGGCTGGCGCTGGTGACGGGACTCGCGCTCTATACGCGTTTTCGAGATTCCCAACTGCGGCTCGCGGCACTCGAGCGCGAGTGGAGCGCTGCCCGGTTGGCGGCGCTGCGCATGCAGTTGTCGCCGCACACCCTCTTCAATCTGCTGCACACCATTCGCGGCCACATCGAATGGGATCCCAAGGGCGCGCAATCCATGGTGGTGCAGCTCGCGGATCTGTTGCGCCGGCTGTTGAATGCCGGAGAGCGCGATTTCACCCGGCTGAGCGATGAATTGCAGTTCGTCCGCCTGTACTTGGAGCTGCAGCAGCGGCGCTTCGCGGACCGTCTGAGCGTCGTTCTGCCCGACGCGGCAGAAGTGCCGGCCGTGTGGGTGCCGAGCCTGATTCTGCAGCCGTTGGTGGAAAACGCCGTGATCCACGGCCTGGCGGGTCATCAAGGACCCGTGGCCGTGAGCGTCATCGTGCGCGTGACCCGCGACGTGCTGACGTTGCGAGTGCTCAACACCATTGCGCCGGACAAGGCGGTCGGCGAGGAAGGCATCGGTCTCAATAATGTCCGCGAACGCCTGGCCGTCCAATTCGAGGGACGCGCCGACCTCACCACCTCCGGGGTGGACGGGGAATGGTGCAGCGAGATTACGATGCCGGCGATTCACCAGTCCCCGGCGCGGGTGACGCGCCGCGCGGCAGCATTGGTCGACGCATGATGGATGTCATCATCGTCGATGACGAACAGGCCGGCCGCCGCACGCTGCGGGAACTTTGCGAGGCGGAGGGTGATTTGCATGTGCTTGGCGAGTATGGCGACGGTGCAACCGCGCTCGCGGCGATCCGATCGCAACAGCCCCATCTGGTATTCCTCGACATCCAGATGGATCCCTTGAACGGCATAGAAATTGCCCGTTCGTTGGATCCTTCGCAGCTACCCTCCCTGGTGTTCGTCACGGCCTACGACACCTACGCGCTCGAAGCATTCGAGGTCAGCGCCGTGGACTACTTGCTCAAGCCGTTCGACCAGGAAAGATTTCGCCGCACGTTGGCGCGGGTCAGACCGCGGCATGCCAAGTCGGGAATGGACGAACGCCAAGCTCTATTGTCCGGTCTGCTCGCGCAGCTCGAGCGTGCGCGCACCGCCGGCGAGGAACGCCCGCGACTGCTCGCGGAGTTCGGCGGCCACCTGCATGTGCTCGAGGCCGCCCAGGTGGAGATGATCGAGGCGGACCGGAATTATGTGGCCATCCGCGTGGCCAAGGACACCTTCCATGCCCGCAGCACGTTGCAGCAGGCGGAGTTGGCGCTGCGCTCGCAACCCATGCTGCGGATCAGCCGGTCCTGCCTGGTCAATATGAATTATGTCAAAGAAGTCAATCGCACCCTGCGCGGCGATTTCATCCTGATCCTGGCCGGGGGCGCCACCGTCACCAGCAGCGAAGGCTATCGCAGCAAGGTCAAAGAATATTTGGGAACGATGCGCATCTCATAACAATTCTTCGGGCGCGAACGGTGCCGCCATTTTCAACCAGAAGCGCTGCGGGCGCGTCGTTTCGGGATCGATGTACCACTTTTTTTCCAATGCGCCCTCGCCGCTCGACCATTCGATCTGGTCGCTGTGACCGATCAGCTGCAAGCGGTAGCTGCCGTCGGCGCTGATGTCGTCGAGCAAACTGGTCACCTGGCGGGCGATCTCGGCGCTGCGTATCACGAGCCCGAGTTCGCTGTTGGTGTAGGCCGAACGCGCATCCATGTTCATCGACCCGATGAACACGGTTTTCTGGTCGATCACCAGCGCCTTGGCGTGCAAGCTCGCGGTCGAGCTGCGAAACGGATGGAACCGCGCGCGTTTTTGCCCGAGCTCCGGCCGCACCTCGGAAAGCTCGACGCCCAGCTTGAGCAGCGCCACCCGATAGTGCGAGTAGCCGTTGTGCACCAGCGGTGAATCGGTCGATGCCAATGAATTGGTCAGGATCCGGATGTGCACGCCCTCGCCCACCAGCTTGGCGAACAGGGCGACGCCGTCCTGGCCGGGCACGAAGTACGGCGAAATCACGATCAGCTCCTGCTTGGCCGAACGCATCAACGCGCCGATGTTGTTGGCGATCGTCACCTCCTCATCGGGGGAGGTTTCACTGGCAATCTTGGCGGGGCGATCCGCGAGCACGGTGGCGGGGACCCAGGTCAGCTGCACCTTTCCCGATCGCAGTTCGCCTTCCAGCCAATTGACGCTCGCGGAGTCGCCGCCGTCGGACGGCGGCGGCGAGGCCGGTTCGGCGTTGACCGGTTCGGCCACCGAGGCAATCGGATAGGCGAATTTGCTGTTCCAGAAGGCGTCGAACGATGCCGACAGCTCCGGCACGATGGCGCCCGCCGCCACCACATCGAGATCGATGAAATTATTGTGCTGATCCCGCGTGAAATACTGATCCCCGATGTTGCGGCCGCCGGTGATGGCCAGGGCATTGTCGGCGACGAACAACTTATTGTGCATGCGGTGATTGATCCGCCCGAAGTCGTTCGCCGAGGCGAGAACGCGGGTCCAGGTGTTATGTCTTCCCCCGGGAAATGGGTTGAACACCCGGACTTCGACATTGACGTGTTCGCTCAAATGCATGAACCGCCGATCCTCGCCGGCGGTATTGAGGTCATCGACCAGCACCCGCACCCGCACGCCGCGGTCCGCCGCGAGGCGCACATGATGCAGCAGGATGCGCGCCGAATCGTCCTGTTGGATGATGTAGTACTGTATGTCGAGGGTGCGCTCTGCATGATCGGCGAGGGCGATGAGATCGCCCAGCGCCTCCTCCCCCGAGGTCAGCAAGCGGAAACCTGACAGGTTTTTGCCGCCTGTCTCCGCCGCAATGATGTGGCCGAGCGAGGTCATCTGCGGATCCCGCAACGCCTCGCTGTGAGTCTCGACATGCGGCGGCAAACTGGCGCAGCCGGATAGTAAAAGTACGGCCACCGCCAGGAGGTCAAATGGACGGCGCCCGCGTGTCGATGGGTGGCCGCACTTTGATTTGCGCATCGCCGCATCTTATCAGGCACACTTTGTAGCCATGCAGAGGCCACGTCACATCCGCAGCTTCGTCTTGCGCGCCGGGCGAATGACCCAGGCGCAGGAGCGCGCCCTCACCGAACTTTGGCCGGCCTATGGCGTTGATCTATCCAATGGCCCCTTGGACCTCGAGTCAGTGTTCGGGCGCCGCGCGCCGCGCTGCCTCGAGATCGGCTTCGGGATCGGGGAGGTGATCGGCAGCCTGGCGGAGAAGCATCCGCACATCGACTATCTTGGCATCGAGGTGCATCGCCCCGGAGTGGGCCGGTTGTTGCTGCACGCGAACGCTGCAGGGTTACATAATTTGCGCGTCGTCTGTCACGATGCCGTCGAGGTGCTGCAGACGGGCATTCGCGACCAGAGCTTCGACGAGATCCTGGTGTTCTTCCCCGATCCCTGGCACAAGAAGCGGCATCATAAGCGCCGGCTGATCGATCCCTTGTTCGTCGCTACCGCGGCGGACAAGCTGCGCGCCGGGGGGGTGCTGCGCCTCGCCACGGACTGGCAGGACTATGCCGAACAAATGTTGGCGGTATGCAATGCGAGTCCGCGTCTCGCGTCATTGAGCCCGGACCGAAGCTATGTGACGCGGCCGGATTTCAGACCGCTGACGCGGTTCGAGAGACGCGGCGCGCGCCTCGGTCACGGCGTGTGGGATTTGGCCTACAGCAAACTAGAGGAAGCTGCCGCGAATTCCATCGACGATGAATTGCACGGCAAGGGCGGCCAGGATCACGCCCGATAGTCGGCTCACTACATTGGCGCCGGTCACCCCCAGCACCTTCATCAAGCGGGGCGTGGCCAGCATCAAGACCCAACAGATGATCAGCACCAATCCAACCACCCCGAGGAAACCGGCGAACAGCAGCGGCTTTGCGTCCACCTCGCCGACGGCGAGCAGGATCGTCGCGAGCGCGCCCGGCCCCGCGATGAAGGGGAAGGCCAGCGGAAACACCGAGATGTCCTCGCGCCTCTTAGCCTCTTCTTGCTCGCTGCTGGTCGAACGGGTGCCCGAGGGTCGCGCGAACACCATGTCGAGCGCTATCAGGAACAGCAGCGTGCCGCCCGCGATACGGAATGCGCTAAGGGAAATCCCCATGAGACCTAAGAACCGTGCGCCCGCCAAGGCGAACAGCACACAGATCACCAGCGCGATCACGCTGGCCTTGCCCGCCATTTTTTTCTTGTACCGTGCGCTCGCGCCTTGCGTGAGGCCCGCGAACAAGGGAATCAACGAGAGGGGGTCCACCACCACGAAGAAGACGACGAAGAATTTTATGAGCTGTTCGATCACTGGCAATGTTGCTGCGCAGAAAATTTACATATTGCGCGAACGACTCATTGGGAGTTGAATGGAGTTAGGAGTGAATGGGGAGT
>DATLVV010000097.1:0-9395 GCA_035577165.1 Steroidobacteraceae bacterium
GATGTGCTCGCGCGTCTGCGGCATCGGTCCGTCCGCCGCCGAGACCACCAAAATCGCCCCGTCCATCTGCGCCGCCCCCGTGATCATGTTCTTCACGTAGTCCGCGTGTCCCGGGCAATCCACGTGCGCGTAGTGCCGCGCCTCGCTCTGGTACTCCACGTGCGCCGTCGCAATCGTGATCCCGCGCGCCCGCTCCTCCGGTGCCTTGTCAATCTGGTCGTAGGCCTTGAACTCCCCGCCAAACTTCTCCGCCATCACCTTCGTCAGCGCCGCCGTCAAGGTCGTCTTGCCGTGGTCCACATGCCCAATCGTCCCCACGTTCACGTGCGGCTTCGTTCGCTCAAACTTCCCCTTCGACACGGCAAGTACCTCTTAATTAAAAATTACTGGAGCCCACGAGCGGGATTGAACCGCTGACCTCGTCCTTACCAAGGACGTGCTCTACCAACTGAGCTACGTGGGCCGCATCCTTTTGGAGCGGGTGATGGGAATCGAACCCACGTGATCAGCTTGGAAGGCTGACGTTCTACCATTGAACTACACCCGCACTCCGCTAAAGCCTTAGCCAATGGCACCGAACCCCACAACCGCAGCTGGTGGAGGGGGTAGGATTCGAACCTACGAAGGCATAAGCCAGCAGATTTACAGTCTGCCCCCGTTGGCCGCTTGGGTACCCCTCCTCAAAATGAGCCGCGTATTTTGCGATGGCAGGCACGTGGTGTCAATCATTGCAATGCGCTTCGCGCAACTTTCCCTGCGCTTCACGCAAGTCTCGATGCGCTGCGCGCAGCTCTTGCCGGCGTCGAAGCGACCCCGTCCGACAGAAACTTGCGCCCGAGAAGGCGGGGCTTGACACTATCGTAAGATACATATATCTTAAGATAGGTTTTAAAACATAATCGAGCAATACTTATGCATCATCGTTTACATCATTTTTTTGGTCGGCATCACGGGGGTCGCGGGTTTGGTCCGTACGGCAAGGGCTTCATGGGCGGCGGCATGGGCGGCCGACCCTTCGGCATGGGCCGGAAACTGGCCTCGGTCGATCTGCAACTCCTTATATTGGGGCTGCTCGCCGAAAAGCCACGCCACGGCTATGAAATCATCAAGGCTCTGGACGAGCGCTCCAAGGGTTTTTACATCCCCAGCCCCGGCATGGTGTACCCCGCGCTCACCTACCTGGAAGAAATAGGCTACGCCACGGTGGAGGCCGACGGTTCGCGCAAGCTCTATAGCATCACCGAGTCGGGTAGGGAGCATCTGGAGGGTAATCGCAGCACCGCGGACGCGATGTTCGCGCAATTCGAGCGGGTCGGCGAACGGATGGACCGCATACGCCGCGCGCTGCAGCCCGGGGAATCCGGCGATGAAGCGGCGGGCGAGTCCGAGCGCCGCGGCTCCCGGGAGTTGCTGCGGGCCAGGCGCGATCTCAAGACCGCTCTCGCGGACAAATGGGACAGTCCCCGCGAGGAACAACAACGCATCGCCGAGATCTTGAAACGGGCTGCCGCGGAGATTTTGCGCCGATAACGCGGGGGTCTCCCGCCCTACTTCAAAAGTGTCCCGCCTACTTCAAATGCGTCTCGAACAGCCGATAAATCCGCTTGTACTCATCGAGCCACGAGTCGGCGTTCGAGAACGCGTGACGATCCAAGGGATACGGTGACATCGCAAAATCGTCCTTGTGCAATTCGATCAGCCGCTGATACAGGCGCATGGAATCCTCGAACAAGACATTGTCGTCGATGACGCCGTGACAGATGAGCAGCGCATCGCGCAGACCGGCGGCGAATTCGAGCGGCGATGAGCGCGCATAGGCAATCGGGTCGATTTGCGGATCATTCAGGATCGCGGACGTGTAGTTGTGGTCGTACTGCATCCAGTCGGTCACCGGCCGCAGCGCCGCCCCGGCGGCAAATTCCCCCGGCGCCCGGAACAGCGCCATCAAAGTCATGAAGCCGCCGTACGAGCCGCCATACAGGCCCACTCGCTGCGGATCCACCGCGGCCTGTTCGGCCAGCCATTTCTTGCCGTCAAGCAAGTCGTCGATCTCTGGATGACCCATCTGTCGGTAGATGGCGGCGCGCCAATCGCGCCCGTAACCGGCGGACGCTCGATAGTCCATGTCGAGCACGACATAACCGCTTTGCACCAGCAAATTGTTGAACAATTGCTCGCGAAAATAATAGGGGTAGCGCAAATGCACGTTTTGCAGATATCCGGCGCCATGAATGAATATGACCGCCGGGCGTTTGGCCGCGGGCGTGCCTTGAGGCCGGTAAATCTTTGCGTAGATCACGCCGTCGAAATGCGTCGAGGGGATCTTGACGATTTCCGGCGCCACCCACGACATGGACTTGTATTCTTGCGTGCGCGTATCCGTGAGCTCGCGCACGGCGCCCGAACCATCGGCCTTGACGACCGCGATTTGCGCACTGATGTACGGAGACGAATGCTTGATGAGCAGCTGATTGCCGGCGCGGTCGAGCGCAAATTTCTCCACTCCGGCGAGCCCGGTGACCCGCTGCAGCTTTCCGCCGCCGCTCGGGACACGATAAACATCGTAGGAATAGGGCGCGGTCTGGTTGCTCAGCAGATAGAACCAGCGGCCGTCCTGCGACAACACCGGCTCCGATATCTCGAAATGCCCGGCCGTGAGGGCGCGCGGCGCAGCGTCCGGCGCCTTGGTATAAAGATGCGCAAATCCGCTTTCCTCGGACTCGTACCACAGCGTGCGGCTGTCGCCGAGCCAGCCGAAGTCGTTGAAGGTCCAGCCGATCCAGGCAGGATCGGTCAACCGATGCTGCGGGACCAGGGCGAACCTGGCCAGGTCGACGCTGGCGATCCAGCGATCCTTGTTGTCGATTGATAGGAACTGAATGGCGAGGGCCTCGCCATCGCGGCTCCAGGCGATTCCTCCGGCGCCCGGATCCGGTTCATCACCGATCACCAGCACGTCACGGCGTTGAGCCCGCGCGCCGGCACCGTGATTCTCCTCCCGCACCGGCTTCAGGGGATCGTCGTTGATGCCCGGGAGATTGTCGGTGCCGAGAGCATGCGCCGTGTGGTCGACCAGATTCAGCAGCACCAAGGACTGCGGCGCCGCGGGGTTGCGGCCGACGCGCACGCGCTCCGGCTCGAATTCCTCATAGCCCGACTCGGTGACATAGCGCGTGAGCTTGCCCTCGAACCCCTTGTCAGCCGATTTGGGCACCGTGACCACCAACAGCCAGCGCGCATCGGGCGACAGCTCGGTATCGCGTATGCTGACGTCCTCGCCGAGATAGAACGGCGCAGCCGACCGCGTCGGATCTCCCCGGCGCAATTCCTCGAGGTGTTTTTTGCCGGCTTCGGACTCGTCGTGCAATCGCTTCAGGGTCGAAAACGTACGCAGCTGCGCGTCCCGCAGGTCATCCGCCTTGGGCGGTGCGTCCGGATCCTTTTCCGCCTTGACCACGGCAGCCGGCGCCGTGACGCCGCTGGCAAAATCGTGCACGAACCAATCATTGTCGACGCGGAAACTCAGCAGCCTGCCGTCGGCCGAGAACTGCGGAGCCGTTTCGATTTGCGGGGTGCGGGTTATCTGGCGCAACCGCCCGCCGGCAATGTCGCGCACGAAGATGTCGCCATTTCGGGCAAAAGCAGCCCGCTTTCCGGAGCCATCGAATACCGGCGGCCCGTCCGCGTCCGACATGGCCTTGGGGTCGACGATGCGATCGCTGCCGCCTGCGATGTCGATGCGATGCAGATCGACAATGGACGAGCCGCGCCGTTTGACGGAGTAATAGACCGAATGAGCGTTCGCAGACCAGTACTCATCCTTGACGGCGGGCCCGATCCAATCGGGATCCGCCATGATTTTCTCGAGCGTGATGCCTGGCTGGGCGGTTGCCGCCGGAGCGGCGGCGTCAGCGGCCACACTCCCGGCTCCGACCCACGCGAGAATGCACCCCGACCCGAACCACGCAGCGTTGCGGTTCATGAGCGACGCTCGGTATCCGCGGTTCCCAAATCGAGTTCCATGTAGGACGCTCCCCGTATCGGATTGAAGTAGTAGGGCTTGGTTGGCCGAAAGCCGAAAGAACGATACAGCGCTTGGGCCGGGATCATATCCTCGAGCGTATCCAAAACCATTCGTCGATAACCGCGCGAGCGCGCCGCGGTCAACAGCCGCTCGATCAGCCGACGTCCCAGAGCGGCGCCGCGGGCGCTCGGCCTCACGTACAGCCGCTTCATCTCGCACACTTCGTCCGAGAATCGGCGCAATCCGCAGCATCCCACCCACTCGTCGTCGCGGCCCGCCAGCAGCAAGCAGCCGGAGGGCGGACCATACATGGCGGGCAGCTCGCGGAGTTCGGCCGCGAAGTTCTGGAAACAGAGATCGGCCGACATCGTGGCGCTGATCTCTGCGCCATATTCCTGGATAAGCGTATGCGCGGCCTCGAACAGCGCGATCGTGTCCGCCTCGACCAGCCGGTACGTCGGGGGCATCGACAAATTGTAGCACCGCAAGAAGCGGAGCCGACTGTGCCGCGGCTTGACCGGCCGCGGCGCCAATGGTATGCAACACGTACGAATGGCGGGGATAGTCTCCAGCACGCCGGTCATAACCAGGTAGGAGCACATGACTCTCAAGTACTATCACGCGGAGCCGGCGGCGAACTCGCTGAAATCCATGATTCCGCTCCTCGAGAAGGCGCTGCCGTTTCAGAGCGTCTACGTCGATTTGCACAAGTTCGAGCAGCACGCAGACTGGTTCGTGGCGATCAATCCGGAAGGACAGGTACCGGTGCTCGATCACGACGGCACGATCGTCACTCACACCACCGTCATCAACGAGTACCTCGAGGACGTTTTCCCCGACACCCCGCTGCGGCCGCGGGACCCGGTCGGCGCGGCGCAGATGCGCTACTGGAACAAGTTCTGCGACGAACAGGTCATGAACTATGTCTCGATGCACGGCTGGCACCGCATGGTCGGCATCATCGCGCGCAAACTCGAAGGCGGCGAGTTCGAGCGGCTGATGGAGCACATCCCGCTGCCCGATCAGCGCAAGAAATGGCGCACGGCGCGCTCCGGCTTCAGCGAATCCGACCTCGCTCACGCGACGGAAAAGATCTTCTACGCGGTGGACAAGGTGGAAAAGCAGCTCGCGCAAACTGCCTGGATCGCAGGCGATGACTACACGCTCGCCGACATCAATTTCTATTCCTACTGCGGCATGTCGGTGGAGCGCATGTTTCCGGAGATGGAAATCGGCAAACGCTGCCCGCGCCTGGTCGAATGGCGGGAGAAAATGACGGCGCGGCCGGCGGTGGCGCGTGCCCTCGCCGGGGAAGATCGCACGGCCCCGGGTTTGCGCACCTGGACGGGACACGCGAGATAGCAAGGTGCGCCCGTGCGCACCGGGCCTTCACCCGCCGAAGAAATTCAACTCGAGCAGCACCGCGTTCGGGTCGAGGACGAAAATCTGCCGCAGGGCGACCGCAGTGACTTCGTTGAGGCGATGTTCGAGACCGCGGCGCTTGAGTCGCGCCAGCACCTCCTCGTAGCTCGAACATCGGAGCGCCACGTGATGCAGCGCTCCGGTCGGTCCCGGGTGTACTGCGCGGTCGTAGTGGCGCGGGCAATCCAGGCTGTTGATATGCACAATGGCGCGGCCGCCTGAGTCGTACATCCAGCGCGCGTTTTGGTGTGTGAGCGGCGGCGGGCCGTCGCGCGGCTCCAGCCCGAGCAGTTCCTGGTAGAAGCGCGCGCTGCCCTCCACGTCGGAGGTGATGATGTTCACATGGTCGAGTGCTTCGACGCGCACGCTCACCCTTTCAGACCTCTGCGCTGCTGACGGTAGCTGGCGCGGCGCGTTTTTTCAAAATCGACGCGTTGGCCGTGGCCCGGATCGACGGGATAGTCGCGGAAATCCGCGAGAATTTCGCCGAACACTTCACCAAGTTCGTCCTTGAACTCGGGGTGCGAGAAGATGTGGAATCGATCTTCGCGCATGGCTTCGAGCACGCGCGCCGCGATCACATCCGGTTCCATGCCGAATTCGTGGACCGCGGCCAATCGCTTCACCGCTTCCGTATCCACCGGCCTGGCCCCCGCCTTGAGGCTCGCCGGCCGGATGTCATCGCTCGCGTAGATATAGGATTTGACCAGGCCGGGGCACAGCACCGATACGCCGATTCCATGCTGCGCCAAACTTGCCCGCAGCGATTCGGACATTCCGCGCACCGCGAACTTCGTGGTGTTGTAGATGCCGCAAGCCCCGGCCGCAAGGAAGCCCGCCATCGACGCCGTATTGACCACGTAGCCGCCCTTACCCGCGCGGATCATGCGCGGCACGAAGGTCATGACGCCATTGATCGGACCCTGCAGATTGACGCCCATGATCCAGTCCCAATCGTCGTAGCTCGACTGGTCGATGGTCTGAAACAGATTGACGCCGGCGTTGTTGAACAAGAGGCTGACCACGCCGAATTTCGCTTCCACGGCGTCCGCGGCACGCGCCATGTCCTGCCGCGAAGACACGTCCACCGTCACGCCCATCGCGCGCGGATTGTCGAGCGCCTTGAGCGCCGCATCGATGGATGCGGTGCGGATGTCGGCGATGGCGACATTGCAGCCTTGCGCGAGCAGCGCGCGCACCAATCCGATGCCGACTCCGTGCGCGCCGCCCGTCACGAACGCGGTACGTCCTGCAAAATCTTTCATGCCTTGCCTCTCCTGTGTCGCGCCGTCTCGGCGGCGTGGATCGGATTTCGGAACAGCATGCTGAAGGTGCGTTTGTACTCGTGGTTTTCGGGAAGGTCGGGAACGGCCGCGCACATGGCCTGCGCGCGATCCTCCACCCCTTCGCGGAACTCGCTGTGGGTCATTATGTAGAGTTCATCGTTGAGTATGCCTTGCAATACTCTCTGGCCGATCGCTTCCTTGGTGCTGAACAGATGAAACAAGCTGCCGTTTTGCTGGCGGCGTTTGTCGGCCTCCGCATAGCCGGTATCGGCGAGCGATGCAGGCCGGGTCTTGCCAGAATCGGCGATGTTCGATTGCACTGCGCCCGGGCAGAAGGCGGAGCAGATGATGCCCTGCGGCTCGAGCTCGGCGCGCATGCATTCCATCATGTGCACCGCGGCGCCCTTGGAAGTGCCGTAAATGGTTGCACCCGGATGCGGCATCAGCCCGGACATGGAGGCGGTGTTGACGATGTGCCCGCCTTCGCCATGACTCTTGATTCGCGGCAGGAGGGTGACGATGCCGTTGATGGTCCCGCCGAGGTTGACCCCCATGACCCAGTCCCAATCGGCGAAAGTCGCAAGCTCGGTCGGGCCTACGACCGCCACGCCGGCGTTATTGCATAGAATGTGAATCTTGCGGAAGCGCGCTTCAGCGGCGTCGGCGGCGCGCGCGTAGGCGGCACGATCGGTGACATCGAGTTTGAGCGCCAGCACGCGCTCAGGGTGGCCGAGCTCCGCTGTCGCGGCTGCAAGATGATCGTCGCGGATATCCGCAATGACCACATTCATCCCCGCGCCGAGCAGTGCCTTGGCGATGCCAAGTCCGATTCCGCTTGCGCCACCGGTGACGAATGCGGTCTTGCCTGGTAGGTCTTGCATCGTGTTCCCCCAAAAGCGCTGGACAAACCGCCGCGAGTCATATTGTATCTAACACATACAGTCCGGGGCTGGCAAAGCACAACGGAAAGGGGGGAGAATGGTTTCCGAAGTATCCGGGGCGGCGGCTGCCCAGGCGACGCAGCCGAGTGCGGCCGCGCAGGGTTGGCCGGCGCGCAGCGCGGCTTACTACGGCCTCGCCGTGATCATCTGCGCCACCATGCTGAATTTCCTGGACGCGCAGGTCTTCGGCATAATGGCCCAGCGCATCAAGGTAGATTTTCATCTGACCGACGAACAGCTCGGTTTCCTGATCGGACCTGCCAACATCATCTTCTACGTGTTGATCGGTATTCCGATGGCACGGTTGGTGGATATCTACCCTCGCAAGATCATTCTGGCCGGCGGCGTCACCCTGATCGGCGGCATCACCGCGCTCGGCGGGCTGGCACAGAATTTCACACAGCTGTTCATGAGCCGCATGCTGGTGGGTGCGGGCGGCTCGGCGCACGCACCGGGCTCGTACTCGTTGCTGGCGGACTACTTCCCGCCGGAACGAGTGCCGCGGGCCATCGGCTTCCTGCAGCTGGGGTTCATCGGCGGCACTGCCCTCGGCCTCTTTCTCGGCGGGCAGCTGGTCAGCCTCGCGGCGAGCTGGCCTGTCGGACACTGGATGGGCCTGACGATCCACGGCTGGCAGTGGGTGCTCATGATGGTCGGTGCACCCGGCTTTGTGATCGCGGGCCTGCTGCTCCTCGCGAAGGAACCGCCGCGGCGCGGGGTAATGGCGCAAGGGAAGGCGTTGCCTGTGAAGGTCGTGGTGCGTGAGATCTGGGCCCGCAAGTCGATTTACCTGCCCTTGTTTATCGGGCTGGCCTTCAGTGCGACCGAATTTCTTGGCCTGCAGGTCTGGCGTACGCCGTTCCTGATACGGACCTACGGTTGGAACGAGGCGCGCATCGGCAATTGGTCGAGCCTCGTGTTCCTGGTGTGTTCGCTTCTCGGGGCGCTGCTCGGCACCGTGTTCGTCGAGTGGCTCGCGAAGCGCTACAAGGATGCCCACGTGCGTGCCTCGACCATACTCTTCACGCTTGTCATACCGTTTGAGATCGCCGCGCCGCTGATGCCCTCGGGTGAGCTGTCGCTCTTGTGCATCGGTGGGGCGACGGTATGTGGCCTGGCAGCGGCCGTGCCACAGAACGCCGCCATTCAACGCATCACCCCGAACGAAATGCGCGGTCAAGTGACGGCCATCTACCTCTTCATGTTCATCTTCTTCGGAGCACTCGGAGGGCAGTTGATCGGGTCGGTCACACAGCGCCTCTTCGGCAACGATGCAGACCTGTGGAAGAGCTTGGTGCTGACGGCCTCGATCCTGTTGCCGCTTGCCGCGTTCAGCATCTCGCGCGGCATCAAGCCCTACGGCCGCGAGGTCGAGCGCCTGGAGAAGCTCGAGGCGCAGGGCGGCGCTGGGCCATGACTTACCCCGCCTTGGCTCCCGCGCCTCACCCTGGATAGCCAATGCCGCGACGCAGGGAAGTGCTTGCCATCACCACGCCGCACGTCGCGGGTGATGAGGACATCGGCGAGATCCGCAATATCGTGGGCTTCCACATCCGCCTGGCGCATGGCGCGGTCTACCGGCACTTCACCGAAACCTTCGCGCAACTCGATCTCACGCAGAAGCAGGTCTCGGTGCTCTGGCTGGTCGCTGACCACCCGGACATCGCGCAAACCGGTCTCGCGCAGCGCATGCGCATGGACCGGGCCACGACCATGGCCATC
>DATLVV010000098.1:0-6166 GCA_035577165.1 Steroidobacteraceae bacterium
CGACTTGGGTATCACTGAAACTAACTGTCGGAATAATATCCAACGGTGGTGGTGGTGGTGGTGGCGGTGGCGGTGGCGGTGGCGGCGGAGGCGGAGGAGGCGGAGGAGGGGGCGGAGGCGGCGGTACCGCAGCGGCGGAAGACCCGCCGCTGCCGCATCCGAGTAGCGGCTCCGCGCCTATGCACACGCCAAGTGCTATCAGTAGTCTTCGGCGTGTTATGCCACCGTCGCCGATTTCATTTGCGACTTGCACCGCCGGTGCATTCCTCACGCTCATAGCTTAAATCCATCTTTCACGAAACGGACTATGCTCGTGCAACCTTTCAATCCGGCGAAATTTTCAATCCAGCGAAATCCAACCGATGTTATCAGGGACGGCATCTGCTATTTCGCGTTGAAAATAGCAATTCTCTGCGGCGTTGCACAACAATGGGGTAAGCGGCGGATGCGACAAGACGGCCTGCGTAAGCTCTGGACTCGCGTGGGTTCGGCGCCTCAGTGGGCCTGAGGGCGCTTGAGCAGTTCGCCGCGATCGACCGAGCGCACGTTCAGATGCAGCCGGGTACCGCCGCGGATCGCCGTCAGAGGAACTCCGGTGCCGGCCGGGCCCACGGCCCACAGACGCCGATAGAAGTCGGGCAGTGTCGCGATGCCGTGTTGCGCCACGTGACTGATGAGATCGCCTTCGCGAATATCCGCCAAATGCGCGGGGCTGCCCTCGGCCACACCCGTCACATAAACCCGGCCGGTCATTTCGACCGCGTAGACGCCGAGCCACGGCCGCGGCTGACGCGAGGCGCGGCCGCGCGTGGTCAGATCCGCGAGAATGGGTTTGAGCAAATCAATGGGCACGAACATGTTGGCGTTGATTTCCTGGTCCGCGGTCACTTCGCGCACCAGCAGCGAGCCCACGCCCACCAAAGTACCGCGGCCGTCGATCAAGGCGGCGCCGGACCAATGGGGATGGGCCGGGGTGGCGAAGATCGCATCCTCCAGCAGATATTCCCAGGCGCCGGCAAATTCGCGCCGCGCAAAAATTTCCACCGGCTGCGGCTCGCCGAATTCGGGGGAGCCCACCACGAATGCCGAATCGCCCACCGCGAGATCAGCTGAAGAACCGAAGGGGACGGGCGCGATGTCCGCCTTCTCCAGCGGCAACACCAATCCGAAACCCGTCACCTGATCGTAGGCCAAGGGGTGGGCCGCCAGTTCGCGCCCATCGGGAGTGGTCAGCCACACATCGGCAGCCTCCGTCACCAGATAGCCGATGGTGAGAATCAATCCGTCGGCGCTGATGACCACGCCGTTGCCGGTGCGCTGGGATCCCAATATGCCGGCTGTGAACGCATCGTCCGGCACCTCGGCCCGCAGTTTCACCACGGATCGGCTGATACCCTCCAAATCGAGCCCTGGCATTGCAAGCTCCTCGATTCAATCAAATGTCGCATCACGCCGGCGAATAGCCAAACTGCGCCAAGTACCACTGCTGAAAAGTCACGACCCGGCGCTCATGCTCCGAGTAGCGCCCCGGCCGATAACGCTTCGACAAAATACCCGCCTGATTGTTCTCCGTGATCTCCTTATCCTGTTTCGTGGTCTCGTCCCAGCCCCAAATCATGCGCTTGATATCGACCTCCGACGCCTTGGCGTCCACCAGCCAATAAAGGTCCACATCCGTGTGCATGGTGCTACGAGGCGTGAACAGAAACAACACCGCGAAATCGTTGGTCGCGACCAACTGCGTGAAGGGGCTGAACGACAGGTACATGCGTCCTTGATCGAAGCCCAGGCGCTTGCCCATCAGGGACGAGGCCGGTTTGCCGTCCGGCGTCTCGCTTTCATAGCCCTCACGAATGGTCCGCTGCAGCAGCAGCCGCAGGTGTGAAGATTCCGGACCGTCATCGACGGTGCCGATCGGGCGGCCGAGCGCCGCGGCCCGCGCTTCCCATGCCTTGACGGTCGGCAGATATTTTTGCACTGCATCGGCGGGCCCGGAACTCGGTCCGGCGCCGAAGGCGATGAGCGCCTCGGGAGGATGCATGGAACAGAATTCCGGATGCGCCGGCGCACAGTGATAGCACTCGACGAAATTCTCGACGATGAGCTTCCAATTGGCGGTGGTGGGATAAGACTGCGAGTAGGCGATCTTTGCATCCGCGAAACCATGGAAGTCCAGATAGGGCGAGAGATCGGCAAACGCCGCGTCGAAATCCAGCGGTTCCTGATCCGACAGATTGATGAAAATAAAGCCGTAAAACACCCGCACATGGCAACGCTGCAGGCCGTTGTCCTGCTTCGAAAAGTCCGCCGGCATCAAGCGCGCAGCGAGCAACGCACCGTCGAGGCCGTAGCTCCACGCATGGTAGCCGCAGGTCAGCCGCGCAACGCGGCCCTGCGGCTTGGTGCAAATCAGCGAGCCGCGATGCCGGCAGACGTTGTAGAACGCGTTGATGGTCGATGCATCGCTGCGCACGATGATGATGGACTCATCGCCGATCTTGAACAGGAAGTAATCGCCCTTGTTGCGCACCCGGTCGACGTGGCCGGCGACGAGCCATTTGCGGCTCACGACTTGTTCCATGTCCGCGGCAAAGACGGCGTCGTCGCAGTAGAACTGGCGGTTCAGGCTGTAGCCCAACTTGGTGCCCGCGGCCAGCCGCGACAACAGGTTTTCAGCGTCGGTGTTCATCGTTTGATTCTCTCATTCGCCGGGTCATACAAGGGACGCAGAGAGGCCGTGGCCGGATAGCGTACGCCGGCCACCTCTACTTCATAGGCCTCGGGATCGACGGCGCCGACCACCGCTCCATTCGCCGCCGTGACGTAGCCCAAGCCCACCGCGGCGCCCAAGGTATGGCCATACATGCCGGATCGAATGAAGCCAACCAGCGAACGGCCCTGCCAGATCGGTTCGTTGTGGTACAGCAAGGGTTCGGGCGAACGCAATGCGAATTGCACCAATCGTTTGCGGCATCCGGTCTGTTGCTGGCGCAGCAGCGCCTCGCGGCCGATGAAGCCTCCGGCCTTGTCCCATTTGACCGCGAAGCCAAGGCCCGCTTCCAACGGCGTGTCCTCGTCGGTGATGTCGTGGCCCCAGTGCCGATATGCCTTCTCGATGCGCAAGGAGTTCAGCGCATGATAGCCGGCGTGCGCGAGTCCAAAGCGGACCCCCGCATCCGCCAACTCATCGTACACCCCTTGCATGAACTCGCTCGGCACGTAGAGTTCCCAACCCAATTCGCCGACATAGGTGATGCGCGAGGCGCGCACCAGGGCAAGTCCCAGCTCGATTACGCGGCTGCTGGCGAAAGGGAAGGCCGCCTCCGACACGTCGTTCGGCGTGAGCGATTGCAGCAACTCTCGGGCGCGGGGCCCCATGATCGACAAGACCCCCATTGCGGAGGTCACATTGGTCAACACGCAATGCGCGCCGGGCTCGATGTGCCGCTGCAGCCATTGGAAATCCTTGCTCTCGGTTTCCGCACCGCTGACGATGAGATAGGCCGTGTGGCTCAACCGCGTCACGGTGAGATCCGCCTCGATCCCGCCCCGCTCATTGAGCCACTGCGTATAGATGATCTTGCCCGGCGCCACGTCGATGTCGTTGGCGCACACTCGATTCAGCACGCGCGTCGCGTCCGCGCCTTCCAGGCGAAATTTTGCGAACGAGGACTGGTCGAATACGCCGACGGCATTGCGCACCGCGCGATGCTCGTTGGCGCTGTGCTCGAACCAGTTCTGGCGGCCATAGCTGTACTCATAGCGCGGCGCCACGCCGGCCGGGGCGTACCAGTTCGGCCGTTCCCAGCCGAAGGCTTCGCCGAAGCACGCGCCGGCCGCGGCCAGACGGTCGTGCAAGGTTGATTTTCGTGCGCCGCGCGCGGTTTCGTATTGCCGGAACGGCCAATGCGTTGCATACAGCAGACCGAGGCTTTCAGAAACCCGGGCTTGCAGATACTTGCGATTGATTTGAAAAGGCATATTGCGCCGAACGTCGACCTCCCACAGATCCACCGGCGGGTGTCCGTCGCGGATCCATTCGGACACCACTTTGCCGATCCCGCCGGCCGATTGCAGACCGATGGAATTGAGTCCGGCCGCGACGAAGCAATTCTTCAGTTCGGTCGACTCCCCCAGGTGGTAGCGGACATCGGGCGTAAAGCTTTCAGGGCCGCAGAAGAACTTTTGAATGCCGGCTTTCTCCAGAGCCGGAATGCGGCGCATCGCGTCCAGCAGCACGGGCTCGAAATGACTGAAATCGCCGGCAATTTCGCCGAAGCAGAAGTCATCGGGGATTCCGCCGGCGCCCCACGGGCGCGCATGCGGTTCGAATGCGCCGACCAGCAACTTGCCGGCGTCGTATTTGAAGTAGCTGCAATGGTCATAGTCGCGCAGTACCGGCAGGTCGGGCGTGAGGCCCGCTACGTCCTGGAACAGCACATAGTAGTGCTCGCAGGCGTGCAGGGGCACGGTCACCCCGATCGCGGCGGCCAAATCGCGGGTCCACATGCCGCCGCACAGGACCACATGGTCCGCCGCGATTGCTCCGCGGTCCGTTTGCACGCCGCTGACGCGGCTCCCGTCATGATGAATGGCAGTGACCTTGAGATCCTGGAAAATATGCGCGCCGCGACTGCGGGCGCCCTTGGCAAGCGCCTGGGTGATATCGACGGCATTGGCGTAGCCGTCGCTGGGGATATGAATGCCGCCGATCACATCATCGAGATTGGCGAGCGGGTAGAGCGCATGAATGTCCGCCGGGCCGACCACGTTGACGGCCAGGCCGAACACCTTGGCCATGGACGCATTGCGCTTGAGTTCTTCCATGCGCCCGGGGGTGGTCGCCAGGGAGAGGGAACCGCATTGGCGATAGCCCGTGGCTTGTCCGGTCTCGGCCTCCAGACCTCGATACAGCTCGCCGGTGTAGCGCGCCAGCTGAGTCATGTTGATGCTCTGGCGCAATTGGCCGACCAGGCCGGCGGCGTGCCAGGTCGTGCCGCTGGTCAGTTGCTTGCGCTCCAATAGAACGATGTCGTTCCAACCCAGCTTGGTCAGGTGATAAGCGACCGAACAACCGATGACCCCGCCGCCGACGATCACCACTCTTGCGCGCGCTGGAAGCTCAATTGCCATGGGAGCCCACTACACCCTCATCCGCGCGTTGTCCGGATCGAAAGCCGCGGCGCCGAGCACCGTCGCGCCACAGCGTTCGCCCTGGATGAGCAGCTCGAAGCGGCTGCCGGCAGCGGCGAATTGCGGATCGACGCAGGCGAACGCCAAACTTTTCCGGACTCTGTGTCCATAGGCGCCGGAGGTGACGACGCCGATGCAGCGGTCCGCAACCAGCACGGGTTCGCCGCCGCGGGCATCCGTGTCGGTGGCCGCGACCTCGGCGTAGACGATCTTGTAGGGACGCGGCGCCGCTCCCAGCGTGGCCGCCTTGCCGGTAAAATCCGGCTTGTCGAACCGGATGAAGCGCTCCATGTCCGCCTCCAGCATGTTCAACTCATTGGTGAGCTCGCTGGACCACGCCTTGTAGGCCTTCTCCATGCGCAGGCTGTTGACCGCGTACAGTCCATAATTTGCGATTCCCAATTTGCGCCCGCAGTCCCACACGGCATCGTACAGAGCGGGCAGGGATTCGATCGGCGGATGCAACTCCCAGCCAAGTTCACCCACGTAGCTGACGCGCAGCGCCCGCACCGCCTGTCCGGCCACGGCAATCTCCCGGCCCCGAAGCCAGGGAAATGACGGGTTACCCAGATCCGCATCGGTCAATTGCTGCAGCAGCTCGCGCGAGCGCGGTCCGCTCACGACCAGCACGCCGCGCTCTTCGGTGACATTCGCGATGTGCACCGGCTCGCCGGGGAACAAACTCTGCGTCAACAGATCCTGGTCGCGCAGCTCTGCGGCGGCCGCGGACAGGGCGTAGAAACGATCGTCGGCCATGCGGGTGACGGTCATTTCACCTTGAATGCGTCCACCCGCCGAGAGCAAATGCACCAGGGCGATGCCGCCGGTCTGGCGCGGTACTCGATTGGCGCAGACCCGGTTCAAAAAGCCTTCCGCCCCGGCACCGCTGATGTCGTACTTGGCGAATCCTGTCAGATCGAGAACGCCGACGCGCTCGTGCACCGCCGCGACTTCGCCGGCCACCACCTCGAAC
>DATLVV010000099.1:0-6123 GCA_035577165.1 Steroidobacteraceae bacterium
CGTTCTGATCGGCCACTGCACCGGTTGCGAGCTATGTCTGCCACCCTGCCCCGTCGATTGCATCGAAATGCGACCGGGACCCCCGCCTGCGGCCAATCAAGCGATGGTCAATCGCCGCCGCTTCGATGCGCACACGGCACGCTTGCTGAAGCGCGGCATCGAACGGCAGCGGGAGCTCGATGCCAAGAAAGCCGGCGCGCCGCGGCAAAAGTTCGAACCGTGAACGACGCGAAGCGGCGTGCAATATTCGCACGGCTGCGGGCGGCCAATCCTGCGCCGCGCACCGAATTGCACCACCAGTCGCCGTTCGAACTGTTGGTCGCGGTGATCCTTTCCGCCCAGGCCACCGACAAAAGCGTCAATAAGGCCACGGTGAATCTATTTCGCGCTGCAAGTACGCCGGCCGCCGTGCTCGCGCTGGGAGTCGACGGCCTCTCGAAACACATCAAGTCGATCGGCCTGTACAACAGCAAGGCAAAAAACATCATTGCGACCTGTCGGCTCCTGCTCGAGCACCACGCCGGCGCAGTTCCCGCGTCACGCGAGGAACTGGAGCGGTTGCCGGGAGTCGGTAGAAAAACTGCCAACGTCATTCTGAACACGGCGTTCGGCGAAGCCACCATTGCCGTGGACACGCACATATTTCGGGTGGCCAATCGCACGGGCTTGGCGCCGGGCAAGACCGTTCGCGCGGTGGAGGACAAGCTCCTGAAGGTCGTTCCGCCCGAGTTTCTACAGGACGCGCACCACTGGTTGATCCTGCACGGTCGATATATTTGCCGGGCGCGAAATCCGGCCTGCCCGACCTGCCCCATCTTGGATCTTTGCGAGTATCGTCATAAGACCCATGAGTCTCTTTGATACCTATTCCCGCGAACAATTGCGCAAAGCCTACGCCGACGCGTGGGCCAAGCATTTGGCGCACTCGCCCTTGACGCCGCTCGAAGCCATGATTACCGATGTCATCGGCGCTCATCCCGAATATCAGGCCATCGTCAGCGACCCGGAGGCGGCGTTGGCATTTGAGCCGGGCACTGCGGAAATAGCCGAGAATCCGTTCCTGCACATGGGTCTGCATCTCGCGGTGCGCGACCAGGTGTCCGTTGACCGTCCACCCGGAGTGCGCGAGCTGCACCGCGCGCTGCAGGTCCGGCACGGTGATGTACACCGCGCCGAACATACGCTGATGGAGGCGCTGGGGGAAACCCTGTGGCAGGCGCAACGCGCCGGCCGGCCGCCCGACGAAGGGTTCTACTTGGCGCTGGCACGCCGCCGGCTCGAGAGCCTCGAGAGACATTGACTAAGGTTAAGCAAGCTTCATTCGCGCTTCATTGGTGCGTTTATCCATCGACGCTATCCTTAAGCCCTCATGGATCCTCGCCGACCCCAACGCTTGACTATCGTCGCCGCCGGTTTGTGCTTCGGCCTGTTCCTGGCTGCTGCTGGAATTGCCGCGACACCCGTCGCTCCGCCCCCCGCCCCGACTGCCGCTGCGCCGGCCGCCACCGCATCAGCCGGCGAGCCCGCCGCCGGCGATGCCGCCGCCAAGCATGCCAAACGAACCGCCTGCCTCAAGGATGCGAAATCCAAGAAACTGGTCGGCGCCGAGAAGAACGCCTTCGTGAAGAACTGCACCGCAGCTCCGTGAAGAGCGTTTCTCAGCGTGTGCGTAACGACGCTTTTCGCTTGATCGTGGCTCGGATGTGCCGCTTGGGCGCGCTCGCTTTGAGATGCCTGGCGAAGTCCTCCAGGCACGATTTGGCGAGGGGTTGCAGGCTGGATTCCAGCCGGCGATAGCCCGCCACCAGGCTCGAGCCGAACTCGGTCAAAACCACGCCGCCGCCGCCGCGACCGCCGACGCTGGCGCTGGCCACCCGATGATCAAAACTCGTGTTCAGGTCCTCGAGCAGCAACCACGCGCGACGGTAGCTCATATGCATTTCGCGCGCGGCCTGCGACAGCGACCCGGTGCGCTCGATCCCTTCTAGAAGCTCGATCTTGCCGATCCCGACGGAACTGCGGTTGCCGAAGTCGACGCGAAATCGCACGGTGAGGGCGTTGACCTTGGGTTCTGGCCTCGTCAAAGTTTTCGCGCCGGCGCGGCAGTCACGGTGAGCAGAACGTCATCCTGGAACGCATTGCTGAATTGCAGGATGACGGGCTGCGAACCGAGGTCGAATACGACAATCTTATGCGGGGCGCTGCAGGCGTGCTGCCCTTGATAGTCCGTGGGTTGCACCAGATTTCCGTTCGATACCACGTCGATCCAGAGCGGCAGGTCGATTGCAACGCGATAGCTTCCCGGCGCCTCGATTCGCAACGCCGCCAGTCCCGCGAATGCCGGGGTGCCCATCATTTTCCGGCCCGGAGGTACGGAAAATACCACGTGGTCTTGAACCGCAAGCCGCAGTTTGTAAAGCCGATTCGGCACGATGCCGGGGGCGGACTTCGAGTCGTTCCCCGCGGTCAACTCAACCGGAGCCTGGCCGAACAGCGCCCTTTCCTTGCTCACGTCCCATTTGAAATCCACGCAATCGTTGTCGGCGACGGCCGGAACAGCGGCGCCCCCCACGAGGAGCGCAAGAAGAATCGAGAGACCTCGGTGGCGGGCCGGCAGCATTCAGGCTCCTATCGCTTCGGGATGTAGAGATCGGTCAACGTGCCTTCAAACGCTTCTGCCGCGAACGCCACGGTCTCCGAGAGCGTGGGATGGGGATGGATGGTCAGACCAACATCCGCCGCATCAGCACCCATTTCAATGGCCAGTCCCAATTCTGCCATCAACTCGCCGGCATTGGTGCCGACGATCCCTGCGCCGATGACCCGATGGGTCTGTTTGTCGAACAAAATCTTGGTAAACCCCTCGTCGCGATTCAGCGCCAAGGATCGGCCGCTCGCGGCCCATGGGAACAGGCCCTTGCCGTATTCGATGCCGCGGGCTTTTGCATCGATTTCGTTGATTCCCACCCATGCGATCTCAGGATCGGTGTACGCGACGGAGGGGATGCAGCGTGCGTCGAATGCGGATTTCTGTCCCGCGGCGACTTCCGCTGCCACCTTGGCCTCGTGGCTTGCCTTGTGCGCGAGCATCGGCGCGCCGACGATATCGCCGATCGCAAAGATATGCGGCACATTGGTGCGCATTTGCTTGTTCACCTGGATGAGCCCGCGCGGAGTCACCGTGACGCCGGCCGCGGCCGCATTGATGGCATTGCCGTTGGCAGTGCGCCCCACCGCCACCAACACCCGGTCAAACATCTGCGGCTCCGGCGCATCGGGCCCGTCGAACGTGGCGCGCAGACCCTCTGCGGAGGCCTCGAGCTGGGCGACCTTGGTATTGAGCAAAATACGCTCGTAGTGCTTCTCGATGCGCTTCTGCAGCGGCCGCACCAGATCCCGGTCCGTACCTGGCATCAAACCGTCGCTCAATTCAACGACGGTGACGCGCACGCCCAGCGCATCGTAGACACAGGCCATTTCCAACCCGATGATGCCGCCGCCGACGACCAGCAGCCGTTTGCAGTCAGGCGGCAGTTCCAATGCACCGGTCGAGTCGATCACCCGAGCGTCATCGGGAAAGCCGGGCAGGCGCGCGGACTCGGAACCCGCTGCGATGATGCATTGCTTGAAATCGATGCGTCGCGAGCCGCTCGTTCCTTGCACTTCAACCGAGTAAGGACCGGTGAACTTCGCCTCGCCGTGGACCACTTCCACCTTGCGCTGCCTGGCCAGGAGCGTGAGACCGTTGGTCAACCTCGTGACGACGCGATTCTTCCAGGCACGCAGGCGGTCGAGGTCGATTTGCGGAGGCGCAAAGACGATGCCGGCGGAAGCCATGTCCGAGGCCTCCTCGATCACCTTGGCCGCGTGCAGCAGCGCCTTTGACGGGATGCAGCCGACGTTCAGACACACGCCGCCCAACATCGGCCAACGCTCGATCAGCGTGACTTTGAGACCAAGATCGGCCGCTCGAAACGCGGCGGTGTAGCCGCCCACACCGGCACCCAGCACCACCAGATCGACGGAACCCGGGGGCGCGGGCGATACCGCGGGCGCCGCTGCAATTGCGGCGGCCGGCGGTGGCGACGGCGCCGCGGGCGGGGGCGGTGCCGCGGGCGGGGGCGGTGCCGCGGCAGGCGCTGTCGCCGCGGCAGGCGCTGTCGCCGCGGGCGCGGGCTTTGCCGAGGACTCGGTGGCTTGCACCATCGCAATCAAGGCGCCGGCCGATACTTCATCGCCCTTTTTGAGGTCGATGGACTCGACGATGCCGCTCACCGGCGAGGGCACATCCATGGAGGCTTTTTCGGTCTCGAGAGTGATCAGCGGATCGTCGACGCGAATCTCACTGCCCTTCTTGACCAGAACATCGAGCACCGTGACGCCCTTGGCGTCGCCGAGTTCGGGGATCCGAACCTCCACCAGACTCATAGCAACGCCTTGACGTCGCCCAGAGTCTTGGCGAGGAACACGACGAAGCGCGCAGCTTCGGCACCGTCAATCACCCGGTGATCGTAGGACAGCGATAGCGGCAGGATCAGGCGCGGCAGAAATGCACCCTTGTCGTACACCGGTCTTTGGCTGGATTTCGACACGCCCAAAATGGCGACTTCCGGCGCGTTGATGATGGGCGTGAAGGCGGTCCCCCCGATGCCGCCAAGACTCGAGATGGTGAACGATCCACCCTGCATTTCGGTGTTCTTCAATTTGCCGGCACGCGCCTTTTCCGACATGGCTGCCAGAACGCGCGCAATCTCGTAGACATTCAGCCGATCGGCGTTCGCGATGACCGGAACGACCAATCCATTCGGCGTATCGGCGGCGAAGCCGATATTGAAATATTTCTTGAGAACCAGATTTTCGCCGCTCGCATCCAGCGAGGAGTTGAATCGCGGAAATTCCTGCAGAGCGGCAAGACAGGCCTTGATGATGAAGGCCAGCGGCGTGAGCTTCACTCCTTCTTGCGACGCCTTGCTCTTCAGCGCAATGCGCACGGCCTCCAAGTCGGTGATATCTGCGTCCTCGTGCTGCGTGACATGCGGCAGATTGATCCAGCTCGCCTGCAGCCGCGCACCGGAGATTCGCTGAATGCGCGACAGTGGCTTGACCTCGACGGCGCCGAATGCCGCGAAATCCACGATCGGCACCTTGGGCAGGGATGAGGCCGCCGCGGCGGCGGGTGGCGCGCTGAGAATTCCTTTGACGTGGGCCTTCACGTCGTCCTGGGTAATGCGGCCCTTGACGCCGGTTCCCTTGATTCGACCCAAATCAGCGCCGAGCTCACGGGCGAATTTGCGCACCGATGGGCTGGCATAAGCCTTGGAGAAGGCCTTCTCGTCGATGGTGGCCTCGCCGCGCGCCGCCGCGGGTGCGGGCGCGGCCGCAGGGGCGGCGCCCTCAGGCGCTGCGGCGGCCGCAGGCGCTGCGGCAGCCGGCACCGCTGCCGGAGCGGCCTTGGCGGCGGCCTCAGGGGCGGGCGCCGCGGGCGCGGCAGCAGCGGCGATCGCATCGGGTTCGATCAGCAGGATCAGCGAGCCCTCCGACACCTTGTCGCCCTGCTTGAGACTGACCTGCGTAATCCGGCCTGCCATGGGCGCCGGCACGTCCATTGCCGCCTTTTCCGTCTCGATGGTGATCAGCGGCGCTTCCTTGTCGATGTGCTCGCCGTCCTTGACCAGGACGTCAATCACGCTGACATCCTTGAATCCGCCGATGTCGGGAACCAGCACTTCCGTTGGATTGCTCACGAGGCTCCTAGACCGTCACCGGATTGGGCTTTTCCGGATCGATGCCGAATGTCTGCATGGCGTCGGTCACCGTCTTACTGTCGATCTTGCCCTCGTCGGCAAGCGCCTTGAGGGCCGCGATGGTCACGTAGTGGCGGTCCACTTCAAAGAAACGGCGCAGTTCGGCGCGCGAGTCGCTGCGTCCGTAACCATCGGTGCCGAGTACCGAATATCGGCCGGGTATCCACTGCCGGATCTGATCCGCAACCGTCTTTACATAATCGGTTGCCGCAATGAACGGCCCCGTTCGATCCGCCAATGCTTGTTGTATGTAGGTCTGTTGCGCCGGTGCCTGTGGATGCAGCAGATTGCGGCGTTCGATTGCCAGCGCGTTCCTGCG
>DATLVV010000100.1:0-4663 GCA_035577165.1 Steroidobacteraceae bacterium
CTCGACCGAATCGATAGCATCGATCGCCGCGGTCCCAAATTGGCTGCGGTGTTGGAGATCAATCCGCGCGCCCTCGAGATCGCCGCCGAACTCGACCGCGAGCGCCAGTCTCGCGGACCGCGCGGTCCACTGCACGGCGTACCGGTCTTGCTCAAGGACAATATCGAGACGGCGGATCGCATGATGACGACCGCCGGTTCCCTGGCGCTCGACGGTTGGTACTCCCCCAAGGACGCGCCGCTGGCCGCACGCCTGCGTGCTGCGGGCGCGGTAATTCTCGGCAAAACCAATTTGAGCGAGTGGGCGAACTTCAGGTCCACGCATTCCAGCAGCGGATGGAGCGGACGCGGCGGCCAGACCCGCAATCCCTACGCGCTCGATCGAACGCCGTCCGGATCGAGTTCCGGATCGGCGGTCGCGGTGGCCGCCGGCCTGTGCGCCGTTGCGGTGGGTACCGAGACCGACGGCTCGATCGTCAGTCCGGCTTCAGTCAACGGCGTAGTCGGCTTGAAGCCCACGGTCGGGCTCGTCAGCCGGACCGGGGTGGTGCCGATATCGCACAGTCAAGACACCGCCGGGCCTCTGGCCAGGACCGTGCGGGACGCCGCGGTGCTGCTCGGCGTGATGGCGGGTCCCGATCCCGCCGATCCGGCAAGTGCCGCCGTTGGGACGCGTTTCGAGAGCGACTATGTGCGCTATCTCGATGTCGATGGTTTGCGGGGCGCGCGGTTGGGTGTTGCGCGCCGCTTCTTCGCCGACAGCGCGCCGCTCAATGCATTCTTGGACACCTGCATCGCGGCGCTCAAACGCGCGGGCGCCGTAGTGGTCGATCCTGCTGACTTGCCCATGCACGGTGCGGCGGCAGCGCCCGAGCAGGAAGTCCTGCTGTACGAATTCAAGGCTGATTTGAATGCCTATCTGGCGCGCCTGCCCGCCGGCTTCCGGGTTCGCTCGTTGGCGGACTTGATCCGATTCAATGAGGCGCATGCGCCGCAAGAAATGCCGTTGTTCGACCAAGAACTGCTGCGCCAGGCCGAGGCCAAGGGCAACCTGGATGAGGCCGCGTACCGGGAGGCGCGCGACACATGTCTCACGGCGATGGGCAGCGGCGGCATCGACGCGGTTCTGCGCGAGCAGCATCTCGATGCGATGGTTTCTCTCACCTCAGGGCCTGCCTGGCTGATCGATTCCGTCAACGGCGATTCGGATACCGGCGGTTGCTCGTCCCCCGCGGCCATCGCGGGATATCCGCACATCACCGTCCCCGCCGGCCTATATCGCGGACTCCCGGTCGGCTTGTCGTTTTTCGCCGGTGCCTACAGCGAACCCAAGTTGATCAAGCTTGCGTCGGGATTCGAGCACGCCGCCGCTGCCCGCAGGGCGCCGCGCTTCCTGCCCAGCATTTAGCAGCCTCGAGCGGGTAATTCCTGTGGCTAGGGTCGCGGGTCCGCCGATAGGGTGCCTTTGCCGCGGGCGATCGGCAGCAGTGTCGGATAGAACTGCACGAACGTCGTATCCACGGCGCCATGTTCGGCGTGACAGGAATAACAGGCATCGGACTGCGGCAGGACTTTGACGGGGCTGCTGTCTGCGAATTCGAAGAACGCCCACTTTCCGGGGAAGCGCGCCGCATCTTTGACGTGGACCTCGAGCCCCACCACTTTGGCGCCTTGGAAGTGGCCGCTCTTGTTGATGGAGCCGCGGTCTTCGGCGCCGCGGATCTCGATCACCAGCACGGTCTGGTCCGGCCAACTGCCGGATGCCATGAAGACCCGGTATGCGTCCGGGTTCACGAACACATTGTCGAACATATGATGATCCACTTGCGTACCGGCGGCGTAGCTCATGTCGAAACCCGAGGTCAGGAACACCCATTCTCGATAGTGCTCCGGACGGTTCAATTGGCCATCGCTGGTGTATTTCAGCGGCGCACCGGGTGCGTCTCGGGGTTCGCCGGGGGTGCTCGAACAAAGCAGAGCGGCGGCGATGGTCGCCAGCGCCGCGGCCGGCGGTTTCATGGATTGACTCGACGCACCGGCATGTCGACGTAGCTGTCGTTATGCCAGCGAATCTTCAGGGGAATCTTGCCATCGGCAATGGTTTCCTCGCTCACATCGTCGCCGGTGCCATAGTTGATCTCGCGGTCCGGCCGCTTGTTGATGCCGAGAACCAGCACCAGCCGGCTGCCGGGCTGCAATCGCCGGCTGGTCATCCGCTCGCTCCTGAACGTGAGCTCCTGGCGTTCGCCCGCCTTGAGCAAGTGGCGGTGAACGCGGTCCCGCGCGTAGCTGGCACGGATTTCAGAGGTGGGACTGAACAATCGGATGTAGTCGCCGTCGGCGAGGAGTTCATACAGCATGATGTTCAGATCCATGTCCATTTTGTTCACGGTGAAATCGAGCCGCCCGGAGAGCACGCCGTTGACCTCGGTGATCTTGGTGAATGGCTCGCTCACGAACATGACGTCGTTGTGGGTCGCGAGACTGCTGCTGATGAGATCGGTCGACGGCGTCCAACCCGCATCCTGGCGATCGGCAAGGTTCACGGTCTGTGGGATGAACGCGGCCTTCGCGCTCTTGCGCAGCGCCAGCCGGTGGCCTTCGCCCGACGCGGCCGGATCCAAATAGAATCTCAACGGTGCTCTGGCCGTGGCGTCGAGCGTGGCAGCATGCTGCCACTCGTTGGCGCCCATCACCTCGTAGTTGATTCGACCCTTCAATAGCGACGGCATCGCGCCCTTCTTGAAGACGTGGTCGAACCATCGATATCGCAGCTCGTGCAGGTCAACGATGGCCGCCGGATCCAGCGTGTAGCCCTGCAGCGTGGCCAACGGCCCTCGTTGCATCACAGCGTCGTCGTAGGGACCGATGACCAGGGTGTGGTCGGCGTGCGAATTGTAGCGGTGGTGCTGGGTGAAATAGTACAGCGCGCCCGGCTCGCTGCCCGCGTAATAGCCGGTGATGGTGAGGACGGGAATATTGATGCGCGCGAATTGTTCCTGATACGGGATCATCTGCTGCCAGTAGCGATCATAGCTCGGGTGATTCAGCCAGCGGATGAAAATCGGATTCGGTTTGCCGTGCAGCCGGCCGATGTCCCGGTAACGTGCCCCGCTCGAATACCATTTCTGATCGAGGGCGTGCCACAGCGCGTCGTCGTAATAGCCACTTTCGTCGGACGCCGTGGTGTTGGTCACGTAGGATGACCACCGGTATCCCGAATTTTGAAAGATGTTCCCTCCCATGGGTATATCGATTCCGGGCGCGCTCGGCCCGGATGTGGCGATGGCCTTGAGCGCCGGCGGCAGACGGTTTGCCGCCGCCCAGGCGGCAAAGCCGGCATAGCCGTCGCCGTACATACCCACCCGGCCGTCGCTCCAGGCTTGCTTCGCGATCCAATCGATGACTGCGCGCGCATCGTCGCCATCGCGCTGATAGGGAATCACCTGACCGGCGCCCCCATGCACTCCGCGCGTATAGGCCACGATTCCCACGTAACCGCGGGCGGCGCACTCTTTGGCATACTTCAGCGAGTCGTAGATCGTGAACTCCAACAGGGTGGGCAGCGGCGCCGACGAGCTGGTGGGACGCACCACCACGGCGGCAATGCTCGACCCGTCGCGCGTCTTGATGACAACCTGCTCCTCGACGGTGTAGCGCCGGTGATCTTCATCGGCGTTGAGCGCGGCGACGATGGGACCGAAACTTCGATAGGCATCGTAGTAGAGGTACGCCCAAACCAGCGCCACCGCCTCCGTTTGTCCGATGCTGTCCGAGGCCCTTTGCTGATCGAAGGCCTTTTGCAGAGCATATCGATACACGCCGGGCGACGTTCCCAGCCACTGGGTGACGGCAAGCGCGTCCTGGTCATTCAAGCGTGGAACGACGTCGCGGTATGCCTTTGTGAATCCCTCCGCGAACGGAACGTGATTGTCGGCCTCCGCGGCCTTGGCGCGTGCATACAGGTCGAATATCAACTCACGGTTGACGGGACGGCCGGGCCCCTCTCGCCGCCGCCGATCGCGCAAGGACTGTCTCGACACCGCCGCGGCGGTGTAGTTGCGTGCGACCATTTGCAGCGCCGATAGATTCGCCAGATAGTGGTCCGGATCGGAGTCCTCATAGACGGGAACCAGCCGTACGGCCAAATCTCGCATGGTCTCGGCTGCCGTGGGGTCATCGGCGGATGCCGGTGCATGGAAACCAAACTCCGGCGCCGCCGCCCATGCCGACGCGGCAACGAACAGACACAGCATGAAGCAAAGCTTAATCATGCCGGTCTTCGGGTACTTTCACGGGCACCGTCCCCTTTCGCGTTCGCGATGCCTTCACCAGGTGCAGGACGCGCGTGAACAGCGGATGCGCCTGACCGGGTCCGCCGATGTGGATGACGCCGGTATGCTTGAGTTCGTCGGTGAAAACATCGATGACTTGCTCGAGGACGTCGTCGTCGAGCAAGCCGAACGTGCCGTCGATGAGCACCCAGGGTGGATTTTGCAGCAATATCCGTGCAACGGCGAGGCGAAGCTGTTCGTCCTGACTCAATTCACGGTCCCAGCGGCGGGTGGTATCGAACAGCGGCGAGAGGCGTTCGAGCCCGAGCCGGTACAGGGCACGCGCGAACGCACTCTCCCCGAAGCTATCCGCCTTCAAGGGATAGGCCA
>DATLVV010000101.1:0-3176 GCA_035577165.1 Steroidobacteraceae bacterium
CCGCCCGGGATTTCGTCGAATTCCCCTCGCAATTCAATGAACACTGGGCCGTGTACCCGGCGGTCTTCGCGCACTATGCCCGGCACTACAAGACGGGCGCCGCCATGCCGGATGCATTGGCGGAGAAGATGAAGAAAGCCAAGAACTTCAATGAAGGCTATGCCTTGACGGAAGCACTGGCGGCCGCCGAACTCGACATGCAGTGGCACGTCCTGGCGGCAACGGCGCCGCTGCAGGATCCGGATGAGTTCGAGAAACAGGCGCTGGCCAGGACCCATCTGGATATCCACGCGGTGCCCCCGCGCTATCGCTCCAGCTATTTCAGCCACATTTGGGCCGGTGCATATTCGGCGGGGTATTACGCCTATCTTTGGACGCAGATGTTGAATGACGATGCCTACCAATGGTTCGACGATCATGGCGGCTTGAACCGCGCAAATGGGGATCGCTTCCGAAGGATGATACTATCGCGAGGCAATACGCAGGATCTTGCGGCAATGTATACCGCTTGGCGCGGCAAGCCGCCCACGATCGACGCCATGATGAAGTATCGAGGCTTGAATTAGCCTGCCTCCCGCTAGCGTCAAGCATGAACGCCGCCGCGCCCTTGCCCAACAAAATTCCGGTCGCGATTGCCGGCGGCGGCCCGGTCGGCTTGTCGCTCGCGGCCCTGCTGGGGCATCACGGCGTTCCCTGCCTGGTGCTGGAAGCGGACGCATCCTGGTGCGAGGGCAGCCGCGCAATCTGTCTATCGCGCCGCTCTCAGGAAATCTTCGGTTGGGTCGGTGCACATCGGCCGCTGATCGCCAAGGGCCTGGCTTGGAGCGGCGGGCGCAGCTACTTCCGCGGCGCCGAGGTGCTGCATTTTGAGATGCCGACCGAACCCGCCGAGCGTTTCGCGCCGATGATCAACATCCAGCAATACTACGTGGAACAATTCGCCCATGCGGCGTCGCTCCGGTCGGGAATCGCCGACGTGCGTTGGTCGACCCGCGTCGCCGGCGTGCGGCCGCAGACCACCGGCGTCGAAATCGACGTTCAGACCGCCGGCGGCGGCACCCACCGCATCCAGGCCGAATGGTTGCTCGCCTGCGACGGCGGCCGCAGCACTGTGCGCGAACAGTTGGGTCTGCAGTTCGAGGGCATGCAATACGAAGGGCGCTACGTGATCGTCGACATCGAGCAGCAAACCCGGCGTGCAGTTGAGCGCTTGGCCTGGTTCGATCCGCCCTCCAATCCGGGCTCCACGATTTTGATGCACCGTCAGCCTGACAATATCTGGCGTATCGACTACCAGATTGCCGACCATCAAGACGCCGGTGATGCGGTCAAAGCCGAGAACGTTCTGCCACGCGTGCAAGCGCATCTGGACATGATCGGCGAGACCGCCCCGTGGAAGCCGTTGTGGATTTCGATCTACAACGCGAAATGCCTCACGCTGCCGAGCTATCGATGCGGCCGCATATTGTTTGCCGGCGATGCCGCGCATCTGGTGCCGATCTTCGGTGTGCGAGGCCTCAACTCCGGATTGGACGACGCCGCCAACCTCGCCTGGAAGCTGGCGTTGGTGCACAAAGGCGCCGCCGCCGATTCTCTGCTCGACAGCTATTCCAGTGAACGCGTGCACGCCGCGCGCGAGAACATCGCCTTCGGCGCCAAGAGCACTGAATTCATGGCGCCGCCGCATCGCGGCTTCGCCCTGATGCGCGACGCGGCGCTGCGGCTGGCGCTGGCGGAGCCCGGCGTACGCTCGTTGATCAACCCCCGGCAAACCTCGCCGGTCGAATACCGGGACTCACCGCTGAATCAACCGGACCAGGGCTGCTGGCCTGCCGGCGGCGCCACAGCCGGCATGCCGGCGCCGGAAGCGAAGCTGCAGACATCGCAGGGCCCGGCGCACTTGACCGAGCTGTTCGGCGGCGGATTTGTGGCCCTGTATTTCTCCGCCGGGGCGCGCCAGCCTGAACAACCGCCCGCCGTGGCCTGCGGCGCCGCCTCGCTGCGGCTCGTTCGTGTCGCTCCCCACGGAGCCGCCGCTTTACACACAGTGGTCGACGAACTCGGTCAAGCCTGGAAGCGATATGACGCCGTGGAGGGCACTCTGTATCTCATCCGGCCGGACGGCTATGTGATGGGGCGCTGGCGCGGGGCTGAATCGCTTCTCCCCAGGGTCCATTCGATTCTCAAATCCGCGCTCGAGGCACGTCAATCATGAGCAATGCCGAACTTGAACTCACCTACACCGCGCTCGCGGAATGTATTGCCCGCGTCGGCGAGGCCCGGACGTCCCTGCTCCTCGCCACCCTGGCGTTGGACCTGCTCCACCGCCAGCCGGACGCCGATGCAGCGCTGGCCCGCATCCTGCAGGCTGAGCGGCTCGTCCATACCTGATCCGACTCGAACACGCTCTATTCACTTTGCCGTCCAAAGTGATAGAGTCCGCTCGTGAACACCATTGCCCTGTTGGCTCAACGCGCGGCCGCGGGTCCGCCCGGCTTCAGGACGGACAACGCCAGGAGTTTGCGCGACCTTGCCTATGAGGCGCTGAAGACGGCGATCGCCGACACCGATATCTACGACCCATCCCAGGAGCTGCGACTCGATGAACGTCAGTTGGGGATGGCATTGGGCATCAGCCGCACGCCGGTTCACGAAGCGCTTGCCCTCCTGGAGCAGGAAGGCTTCGTTCATACGCGGCCGCGCCGCGGAATATACGTCACGCGCAAATCGAAGCGCGAGATCATCGAGTTGATACAGGTGTGGGCTGCGCTCGAATGCATGGCTGCGCGGCTTGCGACCTTGCGCGCATCAGACGCGGATATTGGCATGCTGCGCCATCTATTCGACGACTTTCAGGACGCTTCGCCGACCGAGCATTTGCGCGAATATTCCGACGCCAACATCGAATTTCACAGCGCCATCATCGCGCTGGGCGGTTCCCGGACCATCGTCCACGCAAGCCGCAACTTGCTCTGTCACGTGCGCGCGATTCGCCGGCTGACCATTGCGCAAAACGACCGCGCCGCCCAGTCCATCATCGATCACCTCGAAATCGTCGAGGCCTTGGAACGCCGCGATACCGAAGCTGCCGAATACCTCACACGGCAGCACACGCTCAAGCTTGCGGCACACGTCGAAAGGTATTGCCAATTCCCCTCATGACGGAAGCCGCTCTG
>DATLVV010000102.1:0-5062 GCA_035577165.1 Steroidobacteraceae bacterium
CCGCCCGGGATTTCGGCGTTCGATGCGCAGGCGAGCACCTACGACAGCCGGTTCACGACAACCGCCATCGGCGCCGCAATGCGCAGAGCCGTATGGGCGCGGTGTGCGGTTCGATTTGCGCCGGGGTCGCAGGTTTTGGAAATGAACTGCGGCACCGGCGAAGACGCGCTGTGGCTTGTCCGGCGAGGCGTGCGGGTGCTCGCCACCGACGTTTCTCCCGGCATGCTGCAAGTGGCGCAGGACAAGCTTGCGGCGTCGCCGGGAGCCGCTCTCGCGCGATTTCAGCGGCTGGCCTGGGAAGATCTCGATACCTTCGCCAAGGGACCGTTCGACGGTGTTTTGTCGAATTTCGGCGGTCTGAACTGCGTGGCCGACATCGCAGGCGCCGCGCGCGCATTGGCGCCCAGACTGCGAGCCGGCGCGGCGGTTCTGTTGTGCGTCATGGGTCCGGTGGTGCCCTGGGAATGGCTGTGGTTTCTCTCCCGGGGGGATGCTGCACGGGCATTTCGCCGTCTGCGGCGCGCAGGAACTCCGTGGTCGGGAATGACGATCCGCTATCCTTCCATCGGCCAGATGCGGCGCGCGTTTGCGCCGCAGTTTCGCGTGCTGCGCGTCTCGGCGATCGGCAGTCTGTTGCCGCCGCCGTATACGGAGACGTGGACCGGGCGCTTTCCGCGGGCCATCGCCGCCCTTGATCGCCTGGAGCGGCGGTTCGAGACTCTGTGGCCCTTGCCGGCGCTCGCCGATCACTACCTCATGGAGCTGGAGCGCAGGTGAAGGCTTCCATCATCATCGCCGTCTACAACGAGGCGGGCACCGTGCGCACCCTGTTGGACAGGGTCTGGGAACAGCCGTTGCCGGGAATCGGCAAAGAGATAATCATCGTCGAGAGCAACTCCACCGATGGTTCGCGGGAAATCGTCGCCGATTTTGCCGCCGCACACGCCGCCGATACTTCGACGCGGATTGAAGTGATCCAGCAGGATCGCGCGAGAGGCAAGGGATGCGCGGTGCGGGATGCCTTCGCGGCCGCAACGGGCGAGATCTACCTCATTCAGGACGCCGATCTCGAATACGATGTTGCGGATTACCCGGATCTGCTCAATCCGATCATCGAAGGCCGCGCCGCGTTCGTGCTCGGCAGCCGTCACATGGGCTCGAGCCGCTGGAAAATTCGCCGCTTTGCGCGCAATGGTTTTCTGGCGGCGTTCATGAACCTCGGCGGCTTGCTGTTTCATGCGTTTTTCAACGTCGTGTACTCATCGCGGCTGTCGGACCCGACGTCGATGTACAAGGTGTTCCGGGCGGACTGTCTGGACGGCTTGAGCTTCAGCTGCAATCGTTTTGACTTCGATTTCGAGCTGTTGGGCAAGCTGATTCGCGCCGGATTTGAACCCCTGGAGGTTCCGGTGAGCTATCGGTCGCGGGGATTCAGCGAGGGCAAGAAGATTCGGATTCTCCGCGACCCCCTCACATGGATCGCGGCGATTCTGAAGTGCCGGTTTGCGCGCCTGTATGCTACAGGGAATATCCCGCGCCGCTCGCGTCGTCGACAAACATCCTGACGGTGTCCAGGGAAAAATCGGCGAGATCGGAGCCTATCAGCGGCAGTTTCTTGAGAATGTCCTCGGTAACGGTGATCACCGGGCAGCCGACCGCGTCCGCTTGAAAGATATTGATGATTTCCCGCGGACTCGCCCACAGGAGTTCCGCCTGCGGGTTTGGTTTGAGAATCTCCACCGCCTGCCGCATGAGGGGAACCGGGTCGGTTCCGGTGTCGGCAATGCGCCCGGCGAAGACCGATACATAGCTTGGCGTGGCGGGATTCAGCGCCGCCGATATCCGCCGCACCTGCGCCAAGGTCATGATCGCGGTGATGTTTACCTTGACCCGCCGGTCGGTCAATCGCTTGACCAGCGCGTCGCAATTCTCGCGCTGGGTGTTGGTGATCGGAATCTTGACGTATACGTTGTCGGCCCAGCCGGCGATTTCCAGCGCTTGGCGCTCCATTTCCCCAAAATCGTCGGACAAGACCTCGAAGCAAATCGGCTTGTCGCGGATTTCGGCCAGGACCTCCCGCGCGAACGCGCGGTAATCCGTGATGCCTGCCTTGCGCATCAGGGTGGGATTGGTCGTGAAGCCCTTGATGAAAGGCTTGGCATACAGTTCCAGCATGCTGCCGGTATTTGCGCCGTCGGCGAAGATCTTGACCCGAAGTCCGCTCAAGGATTTCACGTCGGGTCCCGCTGCGCCAGGATCAGCGCGCAAGCCTCCGCGAGCGACCCGACGCGATGGTCGTAGCCCGCAGGCGGCTCCTCGGCGTACGCATGATCGACAAAAAGCGTGGCGCATCCGGCGCGCTTGCCGGCTTCGATATCCCGCCATCGATCGCCGACCATGAAGCTGCACGATAGGTCGAGAGAAAAGTCGCGGGCCGCCTGCAGCAGCAGGCCGGCACGCGGCTTTCTGCAGTCGCAATCGTCGTCATCGTCGTGAAAGCAGGCGAGGATGCCGTCGACGGGCAGCTCTCGCTGGAGCTGGCCGTGCATATCCTCGACGCTGTGCCGTGGGATGCTGCCGCGGGAGACCTCCGGCTGATTGGTCACGATGAAAATGAGGTACCCCCGCTGCTTCAGTGCGGCGATGGAGTCATGGACTCCCGGCAAAATTTCAAGATCCTCGAGGCGCCGCGGCGCATACGGCCGTCCGCGGCGGACGATTGCCCGATTGACGACTCCGTCGCGGTCCAGAAACACGGCACGTCCCGTCATTGACCCAGGGATTCCCATTTCGCCGCTCTTGCCTTGAGAAGGGGGTGGGAGACCAGGAGATGCCATATGACCGCCTGGAAGGCTTCAGCGTGCGGCGTGACGCTCTGCGGGTTAACGGTGGGGATGATCACCGCGGCGTCGGCGGCCCGCGCCGTGTAACCGCCGTCCCGGCCTACGATTCCTAGAACTTGTGCATCGACGGACTTGGCGTAGCGGACCGCGGCGGTCAAATTCGGGCTGACATTGCGCTCGATGTCGCCGCCGCCCACCGACAAGACGAAGACGGCATCCTTGGCGGCCAGTCGGCTCACCTTGAGCCATTCGACGAAAGTGCTTTCCCAACCATCGTCGTTGATTCGCGCGGTCAGCTCGGACACGTTGTCCGTCGGCGCGTAGCACTCCATGCCGGCCAATTTGCGAAAATCGTTGACGGCGTGCGAACAGTTGGCGGCACTGCCGCCCACGCCGAGAAAGAACACACGGCCTGCGGCGGCCTTGATGCCGGCCAGAACGGCCGCCATCCGCTCGATGGCGTCGCAATCCATCAAGTTCAGAATGGCTGCAGCCTCGGCCAGGTGCGTCTTTGCATGGCTCATACGGCAGCCGCCCGGCACAGCAGATATGCTTCGGTATCGCGGATCCCCTGCGGAGAACCGATCTCGTAGAAGCGGTCGTCCACCTCGAACCCCGCGAGCTGTCCTTGCGCGGCCAGCGCTTTGCAGATGTCGGAAAAGTCTCGGAAATCGGAGCCGCCGGATTGCGCCGCGGCCGCGGTCAACACCGACAGTCCGAAATCAATGTGCGACAGGTCGGAGCGTTCGGTGCCCTTGGCGTACTCCAGCACCTTGCCGTCTCGAAATCTGACATTGCTGCGGTCCCAGCGATTGTCATTGCGCAGCACCGCCATCATGGCCGGATATCCGCACACTTCATGGGCATCCTGGATGCGATCGTACGAACAGCGCAAATACGAGTCTCCGTTCAGTACAAAAAATCGGTCGCCCAACAACGGCAGCGCCCGCTTGATGGCGCCTCCCGTTCCCAGCAGTTCCCGGCCGTCGGATGAATAGCGGACGGTGAGCCCAAATCCGCTCCCGTCCCCCACGGCCGATTTTATCTGATCCCCAAGATGCCCCACGCAGAGCACGACTTGATCGATTCCCTGCGTCTTCAGCAGCTCGAGTTGGTGAAATATGAACGGCCGCCCGGCGATGGGGATTAGAGACTTCGGCAGCCGGTCCGTCAACGGTCGCAGCCGCGTCGCCAGTCCGCCGGACAGTATGGCGACAGGGAGCATGATCAGGACAGAATGACCTTGGCGCCTTCGAAGTCGAACCGAAAGCGGACTTCCTCCAGTCCCGATTCAGCCATGGCCTGCCGCAGCCGAAGTCTGTCTTTGGCATAAAACATGAGAAAGCCGCCGCCGCCGGCGCCCACCAATTTGCCGCCAATCGCACCGTTCTTCATGGCCAGTGAGTACCAGTTGTCGATTTGCGGGTTGCTGATGCCGCCGGAGCGTAATTTCTTGTTTTCCCAGTGCTCATGCATCAGCCCGCCGAACAGCTCGAGGTCGCCGGATTCCAGCGCGGCCTTGCTGCGGAGGGCGAGCGCTTTGACATGGTCGAGATTGCGCAAAATCGCCGCATCCCGCCGCAGCGACCGGTCTTGTTGATCGGCGAGGATGCTGCCCGCCACGCGATTGTAGCCGGTGAAGAACAGGAGAAGATTGTCCTCGAGCTCATACAGGGTCTTCATCGATACGCGCAGCGGCTGGACCGACACCGCATGATTCTTGTGAAAGGTCAGGCAGGTGATCCCGCCGAAGGCGGCGATGAATTGATCTTGCTTGCCGATGGGCTCGCCGAGCCGGTTGATTTCGATTTCGCAAGCCTGCTCGGCCAGTTCTTGGGCATGGGCGGGTTTGCGGCGGTGGGTGTACAACGCCTTGAGCAATGCCGTGGTAAAGCTCCCCGAGGAGCCCAGCCCGGTTCCCGCGGGAATATCCGCAAGCGTGGTGATTTCGATCTGCGGCGCGTCGATATTTTCCAGCCTCAGCGCTTCGCGGATGATGGGATGCTTCACATCGTCGACGCGGCTTGCGTGCTCCAGGGCGGAATACTTCAGATAGATCCCGGGCTTGAACGGGCGCATGACCGTGACATAGACGTACTTGTCGATCGCCGCGGCAATGAGGAAGCCCTCGTGCTCGCTGTAGTAGGAAGCAAGGTCGGTGCCGCCGCCGCCCAACGTGATTCGCAATGGGCTACGCGCGATGATCATGGCCGGATCTC
>DATLVV010000103.1:0-2700 GCA_035577165.1 Steroidobacteraceae bacterium
GATGAGCCAGATATAGTTGTCGGCGAAGGCGCGCACCGGGCGCACTTCGAGGTGGGTAGGTTGAATAGGCATTTGGCGGCGTATTTAACCTGTAACATTCGAACTTCGCTAGTTTTTTTCAAGAAGGAGCGGTAGTTGGAATCAGTCGCCGAAAAGGCGGATGCGGAGTGGTTCGAGGGGCCTCTGGGCGCGCGGGTGCTGCGCGAAGAGGCGGCGCTGGCGCCGCTCGCACTCGACGACGTGTTCGGCTTCGAACTGCTGCAAGTCGGCGCCTGGGGTCCCGCGCGGCACTTGCTCGACAGTGCGCGCACGCAGCATGTAACCCTGCTGGGGCAGGACACGAGTCCCGGGGTGACGCTGTGCGCGCCACTCGATTCCCTGCCGTTTCGTTCCGATTCCATCGACGCCATTTTTTTGCCGCACACGCTCGAGTTGGTGGAGGACCCGTACGCGGTGCTGCGCGAGGCCGAGCGGGTGCTGTGCGCCGAGGGCTGTTTGATGATTTGCGGCTTCAACCCCTGGAGCGGCTGGGGAGTGCGCCGCGCGTTTGCGCACTACGTCGGACGGCCGGTGTTTCCGCCGCAGACACAGCGCCTCTTGTCCGAACGGCGGCTGCGTGACTGGGTCGCGGTGTTGGGATTCGATGTGGACAGCGTCTACGGGTATCTCGGATTGCTGCCGACCAAGGGTCGATTGCCGCGCGCCGCCGTGGCGCCACGCGCCGCCTGGGCGGCCGGCGCCTACCTGCTCAAGGCGCGCAAGCGGGTGAAGACCCTGACCTTGGTGCGGCCGCGGCGCCGGGTGCGCCAGAGAGTTCTGGTCGGCGCGGCCGAGCCCACGTCCAAAGTGCCCACCTCCAAAGTGGGTCCATGACGGAGGTTGAGATCTACACCGACGGCGCATGCCGCGGCAATCCCGGTCCCGGCGGATGGGCGGCCCTGCTGGTCGCGGGCACGCAGCGCAAAGAGGTGTCGGGGGCCGAGTCCCTGACCACCAACAACCGCATGGAGCTCATGGGCGCCATCGGCGGCCTGGGCGCCTTGAAGCGGCGCTGCGCGGTGAAGCTCTACACCGATTCGAAATACGTGCTGCAAGGCGTCACCGAATGGCTGCCGAATTGGAAGGCGCGCGGCTGGCGCACGGCGGCGCGCGAGCCGGTCAAGAATCAGGATCTGTGGCAGCTGCTGGATGCCGCCGTCGCGGGCCAGGACATCCAATGGCATTGGGTCAAGGGACATTCCGGACATGAGGGCAATGAATACGTGGATCAACTCGCCAACACCGCCATCGACCGCCTGCTGGCGGCGCGGTAACCCGTAATGCGGCAAGTCGTTCTCGATACGGAAACCACGGGACTCGAAGTCGAACAGCAGCACCGCGTGATTGAAATCGGCTGCGTGGAACTCAACAACCGGCGGCTCACCGGCCGGACCTACCATCAATACCTCAATCCCGAACGCGACATCGACGAAGGCGCGCAACAGGTGCACGGCCTGACTCGCGCGGGGCTCGCCAAAGAACCCACCTTCGCGCAGGTGCATCCTGAATTTCTCGAGTTCGTCCGCGATGCGGAGCTGATCATTCACAACGCCCCCTTCGACGTCGCCTTCCTCGATGCCGAATTGGCGCGCGCCGCAAGCGCGCACAAGATCGCCGATGTCTGCCGCGTGCTCGACACCCTGGCCCTCGCCCGGCAGATGCATCCCGGACAGCGCAACAATCTCGATGCGCTGTGCAAGCGTTATTCGGTCGATAATTCGCATCGCGATTATCACGGCGCCCTGCTCGATGCACGCATCCTCGCCGAGGTGTATCTGGCCATGACCGGCGGGCAGGCCAAGCTCACCTTGAGCGCCGAATCGGACCTGGGGGCCGTGCAGGCGCGCCGAACTGCGCCGGCGCGACTCGACGGCATGCGCATCGTCGTGATCAAGGCCGGCGAGGCCGAGATGGCCGCACACGAACATGTGCTCGCACTGCTCGACAAGGTGTCGGGCGGCAGGACGGTGTGGCGCAGATTGTGAAGATGGTATCTTCGATTTTCCCAAATTGCAGAGTGAAGCCCTCGTCATGACACAGTTGAACTCCTCTCTTCGCGAATGGGGCGCGGTGGCCGCGCATGCCCGGGACATGGCCGGCACGCATCTGCGCGACCTGACTGCGGCCGATGCCCTGCGCTGGCAGAATTTTCACGTCGAGCACGACAGCTGGCTGCTTGATTTTTCGCGTCAACGCATCACCGCTCAAACATTGCCGCTGTTGTTTGGGCTCGCGCGGTCGGTGAACCTGCCGGAGCGGATAGGCGCCATGTTTCGCGGTGATCCGATCAATACAACCGAACAGCGGGCGGTGCTGCACACGGCGCTGCGCTCGGACTTCGCGGGACCCAAGTCGGTGCAGGCCGAAGTGCGCGAATCGCGCCGGGCATTGGCGGAGTTTGCCGGCGCGGTGCGATCCGGGAAGAAGCTCGGCGTGACCGGCAAAAAATTCAAGCACATAGTGAATATCGGCATCGGTGGCTCCGACCTGGGACCGCTGCTGGTATGCGATGCACTGCAAGCGCAATGGAGCGGCGGCCTCACGCCGCATTTTGTCTCGAATGTGGATCGCACCCAGCTCGAGGATTTGATCCGCAGCATCGATCCCGCGGAAACCTTGGTGATCGTCTGTTCCAAGACATTCACCACGCAGGAGACGCAG
>DATLVV010000104.1:0-2009 GCA_035577165.1 Steroidobacteraceae bacterium
CGGGGCGTTATCCGCCATATTGTCCTTGAGCGCGCAGCTTGGATGGAGCTGGCGTTGGATATTCGTCGTCGGCGGTGCCGCTCCGTTGCTGCTTGCAGTCATCATGGCGTACTTCCTGCCGGAGCACAGGAAAATCGCCGACGCGGCGTCGGCGCGCGGCACACCCCGGGTGGAGAGTGTCCGCGTGGTATTGTTCGGGCCGGGGCGGGCGGCGACCACCGTGATGCTGTGGGTGGCGTTTTTCTTCACACAGCTGGTGTTGCTGCTGATGCTCAACTGGCTGCCGAGCCTCATCATCGGATTGGGATTCTCGCGCACTGAAGCCAGCGCCGCGTCCGTGTACTTTGGCCTCAGCGGCAGCCTGGGTGCGGTACTCCTCGGTCATTTGCATGCCGGAGAGTCACGTCGGCGATGGGTGGTTGCGACCTATGCGGGCATGGCCGCGGCATTGGCTGCGGTGGCTTTGGTGGGCAAGGCGTTCTGGCTGATCGCGGCGGCTTGCGCCCTTGCCGGTGTATTCATCATCGGCGCCCAGCTCATCTTGTTCGCGCTGGCGCCCCTTTATTATCGCGCGGCCATACGCGGTACCGGCGTCGGAGCCGCAGTGGCGGTGGGGCGCCTCGGCTCGGTGGTGGGCCCGCTGTTTGCCGGCGGCTTACTGGCGAGCGGCGGCGGCAGCGCCGCCGTGTTGGTGGCCATCGTTCCTTTCGTCGTGCTCGGCGGCAGCGCCGCGTTTGCGCTCACCTGGCGGGAACAATGCAGCGACTGAGGCGCGCAATCACTTCAGTTTATCTTTGATCTTTTGCAGCCCCGCTGCCGCACACACCTCGTCCTGGTGGCCGATGGGTGTGCCGCCGGCGCCGCTGACGCCAATTGCGCCGATCGTCGTTTGGCCGACGACGATGGGAATCGCTCCACCCTCGACGAACATGTTCGGCGTTACCCGCGCCAGCAGCGCCTTGTCCTTTGGAACGAGTTCGTTCGCCTTGGAACTCGGAATTGCGAAGATCACTGCCGTCAGCGCCTTGCGCATGGCGACGAAGACATGGCTGCCGTCGGATCCGTCGGCTGTCAACATCGCACGGGCCTCGCCCACCGAATCAACCACCGTCACCCCGACCCGATAGCCGGCGGCGCTGCACGACTGCAGGGCGGCCAATGCCGCCTGCATGGCCAGATCCAGGGTGGGGCCGCGCGCCGTGGACTCCGGGGGCGAGCCGGGGCCGCGATGCAGACCGCCCGCAGGGATCGGCGGTGTCGGCACCAGACGGCCGCTGGCATCGAGCATGCCGAACGGCGGCAGTCGGTCCGCCGGAAGACTGCGCGGCGAATCCGGCAAATCGTGGAACACGCTGTCCGCTGCGGCAAGAGTGCACGCGCAGATGACCACGATAGCGCAACCCATCCAAATCGCCGTGTGCTTGCCCTTCGTCAATTGCCTTCTCCTATCCATCTGGTCATGCCTTCACCAAGCGTACCGGCAGGTGCTGCAAACCCCGCAGCGTATTATTGAAGCGACGGGTCGGTTCGCGCAGGATCTCGATTGCTCGGACACGCTCCGCCAATGCCTTGAGCACGACCTCGCCTTCGAGCCGCGCCAAGAGCTGCCCCACGCACATGTGGATACCGGCGCCGAACCCGACATGACCATAAGTGGTGCGCTCGATATCGTACGAATCGGGATGTTCCCACTTGCGGGGATCGCGATTCGCCGCTCCAAGGAGCAGAAGAATCTTCCGGTCGGCCGCGAGTGAAACTCCGCCGAGCTCGGTTGCCTTGGTCGTCGTTCGAAAAAACGTCTGCACCGGCGATTCAAATCGGACCGCCTCTTCGAATGCGGCACGCGCCAGCTTGGGATTGGCACGCAGCTTCTGCCATTGGTCGGGATAACGCGCCATGCAATAGACCGAAGCCCCGATCCCGTTCACGGTCGTGTCGACACCCGCGGTCAGTATCGAGCGCACCAGCTTTTGAGCCTCGTCGTGCGAGATTTCACCTTTATCTGCGCA
>DATLVV010000105.1:0-9607 GCA_035577165.1 Steroidobacteraceae bacterium
AGGCTCTCCGCTTGCGCGTCGCGCGAGCCGGTTTCCTCGCCGCTGAATCCATAGGCCGGAAAGCGCGCCTCGAGAATCTCGCGAATCGCGATTTCGCACCGTACATCCGCCTCGGTGACCGGCGTCTTGTCGGCCTTGATGCGGACCTCGACATTGCGCTGGTACAAGGTGCGTGCAATGGCGGCGGCTTGCTCCGCCGCGTCGAGTGCCGCCCGCAGTTCCGCTGAATGCTCCATGGGCGCCACCTTAGCAACCTTGTGCTACCGTTGCATCCGGGGCAGGAGGAAGGTCGATGGGCAACCGGCTGAGCAAGATTTATACGCGAACCGGCGACGACGGCAGCACGGGTTTGGGAGACGGCTCGCGCGTGCCCAAGGAAAACCTGCGCGTGGAGGCTTACGGTACCGTCGACGAGGCCAATAGCACCATCGGCGTGGTCCTGAGCGTGGCCGCGCTGCCGCCGACCATCACCCGCTGTCTGACTGAAGTGCAGCACGACCTTTTCGATCTGGGCGGCGAACTATGCATACCCGGACATCGCATGATCGATGCGGCGCACGTCGAACGGCTCGAGAAGGAATTGGACGAATTCAACGAGGCTCTGCCGCCGCTCAAGGAATTCATCCTGCCCGGCGGCGGCCCGGCGACCGCCGCGTGCCATGTCGCCCGGGCGGTCTGCCGGCGCGCCGAGCGCCGCTGTTGGTCGTTGGCGCGTGCCGAGAACGTCTCCCCCGAAGCGCTCAAATACCTGAACCGCTTGTCCGATCTTCTGTTCGTGCTGGCGCGGGTGCTCGCTCGCCACGAGCACGGCAGCGAAGTGGTGTGGCGGCGCAATCCAGGTCGTTAGGCGACGCTCACGGCGTTGAACTGATGAGCATGCAGCCAATCGGCATGCCAGCGTAGTAGGTCCGCAATGGGCAACGGGCGGCAAAACAGGTAGCCCTGGACCTGGTTTGCCTCGCGTGTCCGCAGGTACTGCCACTGTGCTTCGGTTTCCACGCCCTCGGCCACGGTCGCCAAACCCAGACTCTTCGCCATCGCGACGATGGCGTCGACCAACGGCGTGGAGCCCGCAGCCTTGGAGCCGATGTCGCGCACGAACACCCTGTCGATTTTGAGCGTGTCGATCGGAAAGTGCCGCAGATATGACAGGGAACTGTAGCCCGTGCCGAAGTCATCGAGCGCCGTGGCCACCCCCAGCCCCTTCAGCGCCTTCACCGCCTTGCTCACGGCGGTCGAATATTCAATCAGGGCGCCTTCGGTAAATTCCAGCTCGATCATGCGCGAATCAATCCCGGCGGCATCGATGGCACGCGACACGCGCGACACCAAGCTACCGTCGCGAAATTGCACGCCCGATACGTTTACCGCCACCTGCCAACCGGGTCCTCCGGAATCGCGCCAGCGGCGCACTTGCGCGCTCGCCTCACGCAACACCCAATCGCCGATTTCGCCGATCAAGCCGCTCTGCTCTGCCAGTGGAATGAACTCGCCGGGCGCGACGAAGCCGCGCTGCGGATGGTTCCATCGCAGCAACGCCTCGACCGCCTCGACACGCAGGTCCTTGAGCGCCAGCCGCGGCTGATAATTCAGCGTGAATTCGCCGCGCTCCAATGCCTTGCGCAAATCGGCCTCCATCGACAGGTGCCGGGCGGCGCGCGTGCTGATCGATTTGTTGAAGAATTCGAGCCCTCCCTGTCCGGTCTTCTTCGCGTGATGCAGGGCGGCGTCGGCATTCTTGACCAGCGCCTCCGCGGTCGCGGCGTCGCCCGGAAACAGGCTGATTCCGATGGTCGCCGACAGTGTGATCTCCTGCTGTTCGAACACGAATGGCCTCGACAACGCGAGCTGCACGCGTTGTGCGACGACCTGGGCGGCGTCGGCTGCGGATACTCCCGGCAGCGCCAGCGAGAATTCATCGCCGCCGGTGCGCGCCACCCAGTCGTTGACGTCTTTGGTGGCGATCGCCTCGCATTCTTGATCCATGGCGCGTTGCGCGTCGCGCACGCAATTCTGCAGACGCAGCGCAGCCTCCTTCAGGAGGGCGTCCCCCACCGCCTGCCCCTGGGTGTCGTTGATGCGCGAGAAATTGTCGACATCGAGCATCAGGACCGCCACACCGCGTTGCCGCGGCGAGGCCCATGCCAGTTGCTGTTCCAATATCTGCAGCAGCCGCTGCCGGTTGGGCAGAGCGGTGAGCGGATCGTAATACGCCAGGTAGCGCACCCGCGCCTCGCTGTCGCGCAGTTGGTCCTGGGTCTGCTTGGCCCTGACCAAGAACTTGACCCGTTGCGCGAGCAGCATCGGATTGATGCCTTTGGACGAGAAGTCGGTGGCGCCGGCGTTATAGGCACGGTTGACCGACTCCATGTCGTCGAGGCTGGTCTGCATCAAAATGGGCACATGCCGGCAGTCGGGTAACCCGCGAAGGGCGCTGCAGACTTCGAAGCCGCTCATTCCCGGCATGACCACGTCCAGCACCACGCAATCCGCGGGACCCTCGCGGAACGCCTTCAGCGCGGCCTCTCCATCGGCGGCGACAACGACGCGGAATCCGGCCATCTCCAATGCGGTTCCCACCAGCAGCCTGGCGCCGGGATCGTCGTCGACGACCAGTATCGTCGCCGGATTGTTGATTGAAATTTCGGGGGTGTTCATCTCTTTCACCTAGGCGGCATTCGTTGATCGCTCACGCAACAGCGCGTCGCAAAACTCTTGATACTCTCTGCGGATTCGGAGGACGATCGGCGCCGCCTGTGTTATTCCACCCTCTCGCACCAATACCTCGCATTCCTTGGCGACCGTGGCGAGACGCGTGCCGCCGAGGTTTGCGGTGCTCGACTTGAGCGTATGCACGGCTTGCGAGAGAGCGTCCGCCTGCATATTGGCGGCCGCAGTCTCGATCGCGCCAATCAAGCCGGGCGAGTGCTGCATGTACAGGTCGATCATCGAATTCAAAAGCGCCGGCTTGGCGAGCGCGGCAATGTTGCGCAATACGACGGCATCGATCAGCGGGACCCGCGACAAATCGCGGCGCTCGGATTCCGGCAGCGCGCGCAGGGCCAACCAGCGCCTGAGCAGCGTCGCCAGTTGCTGCTGCGTGAAGGGCTTGCTGAGAAAATCATCCATTCCGGCCGCAAGACACCGCTCGCGATCGCCTTCCATCGCGTTCGCCGTCAAGGCGATGACGGGTACCCGCGCGGCGCCCGACGTCTGTTCGCGGCGCCTGATCTCCCCTGTGGCCGTCAATCCGTCCATGACCGGCATCTGACAATCCATCAATACTGCGTCGTAACTGGAGGTATCCATCGCCTCGATGGCCAGCCGGCCGTTTTCGGCAGCGTCGGTTTTACAACCCAGGCTTTCGAGCATGCCGACGGCCACTTCGCGATTCACCGGATTGTCTTCCACCAAGAGAATCCTGGGAGCGGCGCGCACCCCCGGCGGCGGCGAAGCCGGCGCCGAGCCCGCCGGCGGCGGGTCCCCGGCCGTCCCCTGCAGCGTCATCACGCGCGAAACGCTCGAGAAAAGCTGGGAGCGGCGCAGCGGCTTGGTGAGGACCGCCGCAAACAGCTGCGCGCGTTCTGAACCCCCGTCGTGATCGTCGTGAGAGCTCAACAGGATGAGCCTCAAGCCGGACCAGCGCGGGTCGCCGCGAATGTGCCTCGCCAGCTCAATTCCGTCCATGACCGGCATCTCATCGTCCACCAGAGCCAGATCGAACCGCGCCCCGTCGGCGCCGAGTTCGGCGAGAGCTGCATCGCTCGTGTCCACGGCGATGACCTCGACTCCCCACGATTGCATGTGCTGTTGCAGTATTTCTCGATTGCTCGCGTTGTCGTCGACGACGAGCGTACGCAGGCCGATCAGGTTCATTCGGGGCAGGCGGGTCAGGGTCGGCGAGGCGTCGGCCACCGGCTCGAGCCGCACATCGAACTGGAATGTGGAGCCACGGTTGACCTCGCTGTGCAGGCCGATTTGGCCGCCCATCAGCGCCACCAACTGACGGCAAATGGCCAATCCCAATCCGGTGCCGCCGTACTTGCGCGTCGTGAACGAGTCGGCCTGGCTGAAGGCATTGAAAATCTGCGTCTGCGCCTCCTCCGAAATGCCGATCCCGGTATCGGCGACCTCGAAGCGCAATCTCTGGTCGCCGACGGCCCTGACCCGCACGATGACTTCTCCGGAATCGGTGAATTTGATGGCATTGCCCACGAGGTTGATCAGCACCTGCCGCAGGCGGGTGGGATCGCCGCGTACCGTGCCGGGCACGTCGAGGTCGATCGCGCAGGCCAATTCCAGGCCTTTCGCATGAGCCCGCGCCGCGAAAATCTCGATGGTTTGCTCGACCGCGTCGCGCAGCGCGAATTCGATGTTCTCCAGTTCGAGCTTGCCCGCCTCGACCTTCGAGAAATCCAGGATGTCGTTGATGATCTGCAGCAATGCTGCGGCGGAATGGGAAATGGTCTCCGAGAGATGCCGCTGCCGCGGCGTAAGTTCGGTCGCCTGCAGAAGTTCCGACATTCCCATGACGCCGTTCATCGGTGTGCGAATCTCGTGACTCATGCGCGCCAGGAATTCGCTCTTGGCGCTGCTGGCCCGTTCCGCGGCGTCCTTGGCCCGGGTTGCCTCGCCGATGGCGAGCTTGAGCTCGAGATTGGCGTTACCCAGATTGATGGTGCGTTCCTCAACCTGCTGCTCGAGGAATTGGCGGTATTTCTCCAGGCGCGAGTCGCGGTGCCGGATCTGCCCCAGCATTTGATTGAAACCGTCGATCAGCGAACCGACCTCGTCCTGCGAACTGCGTTCGACCCGCAGCGTGTAGTCTTCCTCCGCGGATACGCGCTGCATGGTGTGCGCCAGATTGACGATCGGACCCGAGATTTGCTGCTGCAGCTTTGCGGCCAGCCAATACGCCGTCAGCACGGCAGCGAATATCGCCGCCAGTGTGATGAGCAGGTAGCCGCGCCAATCCTGGTACAGCGTTTGCAGCGGCACGCGGACGCGGACGAACCCCAGAATTTGCCGATTGCGCTGAACGGCTGCCATGATGTGCAGCTGGCCCGCCTGCAAATACAGCCGCGGCGGTTCGGGCTCGCCGTCGCGCACCCCGCTGGGCAATGCGGCGCCGGAATTCGTGGCCGCCGCCGGCTCCAGATGCACTTCGTTGTGTTCGCGGCGGTAGACCGCAAGTCGTTGACCGTTCGCCGCCAGCAGTTCTGCATCACTCACCAACCACTCGTCGCGCAGCTCGCTCATGGCCTTGAGCGCCGCCTTGTCGTCCCCCATGCGCAACGCGTCGAGCGTGCCGGCACCCGTAACCCGGGCAATCCGGGCGGCGCTCCACTGCAGATCGTCGCGCAAATGCAGTAGATTCATCCCGACGTGCACGATCATCGCCACTGTAAAGACGGCGATCGCGGGTACCAAGATGACCACGCGCAGCTTGCGCTCGATGGGAAGGTCCGCGAACCAACGAATCAATTGCCCTCCTTAGGATTGCGGTACTTTTACTGCTCTCTTAAGAGTCGGCTTTAACGGGGAAATCTGCTGCGATCGGCTAGGCATTAGCCGTCGCAAAGTGTGACCGGCCTCACGTCTGCCCGGCGCCTGGGGGAAACCGACTACTTCCTTGGGGTTTTCCCTGCAGGCCCCGCAGTGGCGATCAGCCGCCGCGCCAGCGGCCAGTCGAATGCCGGTCCTGGGTCGGTCTTGCGTCCGGGGGCAATATCACTGTGGCCGACGATGCGCTGCGGGGACAGTCGCGGATAGGCGGCGCACAGGGCAGCCACGATTTTCGCCAGCGCGCCATATTGCGCGGCCTCGTACGGCAGCGTATCGGTCCCCTCGAGCTCGACCCCAACCGAGAAATCGTTGCAGGCCTCCCGTCCCTGGTAGATGGACTGGCCCGCGTGCCAGGCCCGTTCGGTGAATTTGACGTATTGTGTCACGGCGCCGTCGCGCTTCACGACCAGGTGCGAAGACACGCGCATCGAGCACACTTCGGTGAAGTACGGGTGCACATCCGCGGGAAGAGCATTGGTGAACAGCCGGTCTATCCAGGGGCCGCCGAATTCTCCGGGTGGCAGACTGATGCCGTGCACGACGATCAAATCCGCCTCGACGCCCGCGGGACGCGAATCAAAGTTCGGTGAAGCGACATGTCTGGCGCCTCGCAACAACCCGGTCTTGAGATCGACCCGCAATTCCACATCCTCAGTCTGCCGATACCGGCACAAGCATATGCGACAATTCCGGCCATATGAACGCCATTCACGAAAATTGGATCGCCTCCATACCGCTCGCCGCTGCATCCCTTGAGCTTGCGCCATGCGTATGACCCGCGTGTTTGTCGGTTCAGCGTTGACTCCGGGCGGCGCGGTCCAGCTGCCGCCCGATACCGCGTCGCATCTGGCGAAGGTGTTGCGGGCACGCGCCGGCGACGAACTGGTGCTCTTCAACGGCGATGGGCGCGAATTCACCGGGGCGATCGAGGCCGTGCGTGGCTCGCGCGTATCGGCATTCGTCGGCGAAGGCCGGGCGGTGGCAAGAGAATCGCCGTTGGCCATCACCTTGGTGCAAAGCGTGCCGCGCGGCGATCGAATGGATTTCATCGTCCAAAAGGCCACGGAACTTGGCGTAGCGCGCATCGTGCCGGTATTGAGTCAGCGCAGCGTGGTTCGGCTCGATGCCGCGCAGGCGGAGTCGAAGGCCGCTCATTGGCGGGCGGTGGCCATCAGCGCCTGCGAGCAGTGCGGCCGCAATAGCCTGCCGGTCATTGAGGCTGCGCAGCCGTTGCTCACGTATTTGGGTGAATCGGCGCCATGCGCCGGGCCTCGGCTGGTGTTCGAGCCTGAATCGGTGCCACAGCCGCTCGCCGCAGCGAGCGCTGGAGTTACGATCGCCGATGCACAAATTGCGATCGGACCGGAGGGCGGATTCGCAGCTGACGAACTCGAAGCTTTTCGAGTGGCGGGCTTCACCCAGGGCGGGCTGGGACCCCGGGTTTTGCGTGCTGAGACCGCCGCCATTGCGGCCATGGTTTGGTTACAGACACGTTTCGGCGACATGTAAGCAATTTCATACACGATGTTGCGCGCCGGCGACGCTTGCAAGCGGAGAAACATCTGGTCTAATTCCGCCGACATTTCACGGAACCGCACTATGCACCCCAGACAATCCGTTGCGCTCGAAATGGCTGCATCTCTGCTTCTGGTTGCCTGTGGCGGCGGCGGTGCCGGCCCGGCCGCGATGCCGCCGCCTCCTCCGCCGCCCACGTCCTCCGTCCCGTCGATCAGCATTCAACCGTCGGATCAGAACGTGTCGGTAGGACAGTCCGCCACGTTCACTGTGGCCGCAACGAGCACTGCAGCCCTGAGCTATCAATGGCAAAAAGACGCCGCAGCGATCGCCGGCGCCACCGCGGCCAGCTATACGACGGGCGCCTCGGCGGCCGCAGACGGCGGCAGTAGCTTCGCCGTGGTCGTCAGCAACTCGAGCGGCAGCGTCACCAGCCGCAGTGCGAAGTTGACGGTGACCAATGGACCCGTGCCTCCGGGAACGGACGTGGTTACCTATAAGAACGATCTGAGCCGCAGCGGTCAAAATCTCTCGGAATCGAGTTTGACGGCGGCGAACGTGGCTGCATCGAGCTTCGGCCTGCTGCGCAACCTGCACGTGGACGGCAAGGTCGACGCCCAGCCGCTCTACGTATCGCAACTGCGCATCCTGGGTTCGGCGCACAACGTGGTTTTCGTGGCCACGGAACACGATTCGGTCTATGCCTTCGACGCCGATACGGGCTCGATGCTGTGGCGGGTATCGCTGCTTGGGGCAGGCGAGTCCTTGAGCGACGCCCGAGGATGCAGCCAGGTAAGTCCTGAAATCGGCGTGACGTCGACGCCGGTCATTGATCGCACGGCGGGAACCAACGGCACCCTTTACGTGGTGGCGATGTCGAAAGACGCCTCATCGAAATATCATCAGCGCCTGCATGCCCTCGATCTCGTCACCGGCGCTGAATTGCTGAATGGTCCGGCTGAGATCCAGGCAACCTACCCGTCCGCGGGCGGCGGCAGCACGACGTTCGAACCCGGCCAGTATGAAGAGCGCGCAGCGTTGTTGTTATTGAACGGGATCATCTACACGAGTTGGACTTCACATTGCGACATCGTCCCGTACTTCGGCTGGGTCATCGCCTATTCTGCGGCCTCTCTGTCGCGCACGGCTGTTCTCAATGTCGCGCCGAATAGCGGCGGTGCGGGCCCTGCCATTTGGATGAGCGGCGGTGGTCCGGCGGCCGACGCCGCAGGCAACATCTATCTGCTGACCGCCAACGGCGTGTTCGAGACCGCCATGGATACGAAGGGCTTTCCCCAAGGTCAGGACTACGGCAATTCCTTCCTCAAGATTTCGCCCGCGGGCGGGGCATTGAGCGTCGTCGATTACTTCACCATGTTCAACGAAATTGACGAGTCTAACGCCGACCACGATCTGGGCTCCGGCGGGGCGATGCTGCTGCCGGATTTGACGGACTCCACCGGCACCGTGCGGCACCTCATGATCGGCGCCGGCAAGGACGGCAACATTTACGTCGTCAACCGCGACTCGATGGGCAAGTTCAACGCCGCCGGCAATCAGCAAATCTGGCAACAGGTCAGCAATGTGCTGCCGTCCGGCATCTGGTCGACGCCGGCCTATTTCAACGGAACGGTGTACTACGGCGACTCGGGATCGACGCTCAAGGCCTTTGCGCTATCGAACGCCAAACTCGGCGGCTCACCCCAATCGCAGTCGCAGACCCAGTTCGCCTACCCCGGCACTGCGCCGAGCGTGTCGGCGAACGGCACGGCCAACGGCATTGTATGGGCGCACGAAAATTCCAATCCGGCGGTACTGCACGCCTTGGACGCCGGGAATCTCGCCCACGAGCTGTACAACAGCAGCCAAGCGGCCGGCAATCGGGACCAATTCGGCGCGGGCAACAAGTTCATCACGCCCACGGTGGCCGACGGCAAGGTGTTCGTCGGCACCACGGACGGCGTCGCCGTTTTCGGCTTGCTGCACTAGAAGTGTCTGGGTACCTGCGCCTGGACACGGCGCGGCGTTAGCGGTTGAATGGCCCCCCTCGATCGCCGGTTCCAGGAGACGACTCATGATTTCCACGCACCCCGCTGTTTTGCGGCCCTACCTCGGATATGCAGCCGGCGTGTTGCTCGCGCTGTTCTGCTGCAACGGCGCGGCGCACGCCGGGAATTTGAGCTTTCTCAACGATACGGCGACGTCCAAGTTCAACGACGACGACGTGCGGATCATGCAGGAGACCGTCTTCAGTCTGCTCAAGGATGGAACCACCGGTCAAAGCCAGAGCTGGGCGAATCCGAACTCGACGGCGAAGGGCACGATCACGGTCATCAAGGTGTTCCACAGCACCGAGGGCTTCGCTTGCAAGACCCTTCGCATCGAGAGCAGCGCGCAAGGGCTGCAGGGCCGCTCGACGTATCCCGTATGCCAGATTCCTCCGGGGGATTGGAAGGTTTACACGGGCGCGAAGCCGGCCGCGCCGCAATAACGGGTCGACGCTATGGCAACGTCGGTCGCGGCGGCA
>DATLVV010000106.1:0-7537 GCA_035577165.1 Steroidobacteraceae bacterium
TTTGCCCCGCCGCCGGCACGCGATGCGAGCGCGATTTCCCCCGAAGAGCGGCCTGGCAAGCGACGCTGGCTTCTCGCCGCGATCGCCGTGGCTCTCATCATCTGGCTCGCCGTGTGGGCCGGCTTGCATAGCCGTCATCCCGCGCAATCGACGCCGGCAAGCCCCTCTCCACCTCCGGCCGCGGCGGCTCCGTCAATTCGAGAGGCGCCGGCGGTGGCGGCGGCAACCGATCCATCGGCCGTGCTGCATGAGGAAATTCCCGATGTATCGGCCGGCGCACGCGCCACGATTCGCGGCCGCATTCAAGTCGCGGTGCGTGTGACCGTCGATGGCGCGGGCAATGTCACCGACGCGGCGTTGACGAATCCCGGATCCAGCAAGTATTTCGCGCGCTTGGCGACCGACGCTGCCAGGAAATGGAAGTTCGCTCCCGCGAACGATCAGGACCCGCGCAAGCGTCTTCTGATATTCGAGTTTTCCCGCAGCGGGGTGGCGGGACACGCCTCGCCGACGCGATCCTGAGGCGCAATTTTGCAATAAAGCCCGCAGATATCCGGTCCCCTCCCCGACAACCAAATTTTTGGATTCACAGGGGGATTCACCATGTTCACACTTCGATCAATTCGCACCGCCGCGCTCGGTGCGGCCTGCGCCTTCGCGTTTTACCCGGCCGCATCGTTCGCCGACGACATGGTCTCTTTTGCCACAGGAGGCTATGCCAGCGGTCTGCGCACCCATGACATGATGCACAAGATCGATGCCAACGGCGACGGCATGATCTCCAAGGATGAATGGCTCGCCTATCAAGAAAAGGTCTTTGCGATGCTCGACAAGAACAAGGCCGGCACGCTCGATGCGAAGACTTTCATCAGTTCCGACGGCGGCGACCTCACCAGCTTCGCCACCGGCGGCTATGCCCGCGGTCTGCGCACCAAGGAAATGATGCACAAGATCGATGCCGACGGCGACGGCACGGTCTCGCACGACGAATACATTGCGTATCAAACCAAGATCTTCGAGATGATGGACACGAGCACCACGCACAAGGGCATGGTGGGTGCGCAAGAAATGTTTGCCACCGGCGGCGCCAATCACCACTGACATGGATCATTGCGCCGGCGGGCATCGCCGGCGCTTTTGTGGCGATTACCGGGCGTCTAGCGAGCCACGAACGATCTCTCGATCACGTAGTCGCCCGGTTCGCCCACATGCGGCGAAATCTGGAAGCCGCGCGCATCGAGCAGCGCAGACAGGTCCGCGAGCATGGCGGGGCTGCCGCAAATCATGACCCGATCGTGGGCGGGATCGAGCGGCGGCATGCCGGTGTCTTTGAACAATTTGCCGCTCTCGATCAGCGAGGTGACGCGGCCTTGGTAGAGAAATCGCTGCCGCGTGACCGTGGGGTAATAGACGAGTTGGCTTCGAACCTGCTCACCGAGATATTCGTGGTGGGTCAGCTCCCATTCGATGAAATCCCGATAGGCCAGCTCGCTGCGATAGCGCACGCCGTGCACCAGAATGATCTTCTCGAAGCGCTCGTAGGCGGCCGGATCCTTGATCAAGCTCATGAACGGTGCCAGGCCGGTGCCGGAGCTCAACAGGTACAGGCGTTTGCCCGGCCTCAAATCGTGCAGCAGCAGCGTGCCCGTCGGCTTGCGGCTGACGAGCACTTCGTCGCCGGGCTTGATGTTCTGCAGGCGCGACGTCAGCGGCCCGTCGGCAACCTTGATGCTGAGGAATTCCAGATACTCTTCGTGATTCGCGCTGGCGATGCTATAGGCGCGCATCAGGGGTTTTCCCTCGACCTGGAGCCCGAGCATGATGAAGTGTCCGTTCTCGAAGCGCAGGCTTTGATCGCGCGTGGTCGTGAAGCTGAACACCGTTTCATTCCAATGATGCACGGTCAAGACGCGTTCCGGAGCGATCGCGGCCATTGTTCAAAATCCCAGCGTCAGCTGCGCCCGATTGCGTGCCGGCGGACGGAACAAGTGAGTGACGAGATCATGCCGGTCGTGTGCGTGCGGGTCGGGCCCCTCATGATCGAAACCGCACTTGCGCCGCGCCAGTTCGAACCGCGAGCGCAGCAATTCGGCGTAGGCGCCGCTGCCGCTCATGCGCCGCCCGAAAGTCGAGTCGTAGTCCTTGCCGCCCTGAGTCTGATTGATCAGCGACATCACATGCTTGGCGCGGTCCGGGTAGTGCTCAGCCAGCCATTCACGAAACAGGGTTTTCACTTCATGCGGCAGTCGCAGCAACACATAGCCGGCACTGCCGGCGCCCGCCTCCTTGGCCGCCGCCAAAATGGCTTCCAGTTCGTGATCGGTGATGGCGGGAATCACGGGCGCGACCAACACGCCGACGGGTATGCCCGCTGTTGACAGCTGCTGCATCACGCGCAAACGGGCCTGGGGCGACGCGGTCCGCGGCTCCAGCGTGCGCTTGATGTCGTTGCTGAGCGAGGTAATGCTGAGCATCACCGACACCAGTCCATCCCGCGCAAGATCCGCCAGCAAATCGATGTCGCGCACCACCAACGCGCTCTTGGTGACGATGGTCACCGGATGCCGGCAGCGCGCCAGAACGCCGAGAATGCCGCGGGTGATCTCCAGCCGCTTCTCCAGCGGCTGGTAGCCGTCAGTATTGATCCCCAGGGCGATGGGCTTGCAAACGTATTTCGGCCTGGCGAGTTCGGTCTCCAGAATCTTGACCGCGTCGGCCTTGTAAAACAGCTTGGTTTCGAAATCCAGGCCCGGCGACAGACCCAGGTAGGCATGGGTGGGGCGCGCAAAACAATAGACGCAGCCGTGACTGCAGCCGCGATAGGGATTGATCGATTGATCGAAGCCGACATCAGGCGAATTATTGGTGGTGATGACGCTGCGCGCGCTGTCGGGAAGAACCGTCTCGCTCACGTGCTCGACGATCTCGTCCTCATACCATCCGTCGTGCCACGGCTCGACGCGCGTGGAATCGAAGCGCACGGCCGGATTCGACACCGCGCCGCGGCCTTTGAACGCTTGGTGACCGATAAACTTTCGCTCCATGGCGAAACTTTACGCGCCCATCGCGGACTCGTAAATCCAGTATTCGAAAAGGCGCAACACTGTATAAGGACATACCATTCGGTTATGGACGCCGCTCCGCCGCCGCGGCTCTAACCCGGCAGCTCCAGCCCCATCTGGGCGGCCTTTTTAAACAGCTGAATGGCGGTATCGGCCCCAAGCTTCTGTTTGATGGCGGATTGATGATTGGAAATGGTTTTCGGATTGAGTCCCATCGCCTGCGCGATCTCTCTGACGGATTTTCCCTGGGCGAGCTGGCGCAACACTTCGAATTCGCGCGCCGACAGGCCATCCGCCGCGGACTCATCGACGGCGAAATCGCGCAGCGCGAGCTTGTGTGCGATTTCCGCACTGAGATATTTCCTGCCTCCCGCCACCGAATGCACCGCTTCCACCAGGACGGTCGGCGCACTCGCCTTGGTCACATAGCCGAAAGCCCCCGCCTGAAGCGCGCGCTTCGCGAAAATGGCATCCTCGTGCATGCTGAAGATCAGCACCCGCGTGCCGGGCTTGTCAGTCAACATGCGTCGCATGGCCTCGATGCCGCTGGTTCCGGGCAGGGTGATGTCCATGACGACGATCTGGGGATTGAGACGGCAGAACAGCGCGTGCGCCGTGGCGGCGTCGGCCGCCTCGCCGATCACCGCGATGTCGCCGTGCCGCTCCAGCAGGCGCCGGTAGCCCTCCCGCACCACTGCGTGATCGTCGACCAACAGGACGGTGACCTGGCTCTGGTTCTCATTGCTCATTGACTCGTCCCCTCAACCGTTGTCTTTGCCATTCGCCGGGATGCGAGCCGTGAACCTAAGCCCCTCCCCCGGCGCACTGGTCAGCGTGAAGGCGCCTCCCGACAACTCTACTCGTTCGCGCATGCCGCTCAACCCGAATCGGGTAACGCGCGCATTGTATTCCATGCCGCAGCCATCATCGGCCACGGTCAAGAGCAGTTCGTCGACCCCGTTTTGCGGGGATGCCGGGCGTTCCAATGTAATTGCCGCGCGCGATGCGCGCGCATGCTTGTAGATGTTGGTCAGGCCCTCCTGAATCAGACGGTACACCGTGAGCGTCGCCGGCTCACTGAGGCCGTCGAAGCTGCCGCTGACCGAGAGCTCGAATTGCATCTCCGGGAGCCTTTGCCGCCAGTGATCCACGCAGTGTTCGATCGCATCCACGAGCCCCAGCTCATCGAGGCCGACGGGGCGCAGGCGGCCGATCATGTCGCTGACCGCCCGGTGCACGTGATCGACGCTGCGGATGATGGCCAGCGAGGCGCCGGTCGAGACCGGTGCATCGCCTCCGCTGTCGCTGATCGACACCGCATCCAGCTTGATGGCATTGAGATATTGCCCGAGTTCGTCGTGCAGCTCGCGAGCCAAATGCTTGCGTTCGACCTCCTGAATGCGCAGATTCTCCCGAGCCAATCTGCGATTCTCGGCGAGCGCGGCGCCCAGCCGAGCCTCCGCAATCTGCCTGGCCTGAAGCTCGCGCCGCGCGTGGCGGTAGCGTTTCAACGACAGCCACACCAGGCATACGGAGAGCACGAACATTCCCACCGGCAATTCGTCGAGTTGGATAGATTCCCAATGGCGGGTGAGCGAATACAGCGCCTCATTGAATTGGAAATACGCCGCGAAAACGAAGGTGGCGACGGTGATCCCGGCCACTATCGCCACGTCGAGCCACAGACCTGCCGGCCTCACGGATGTGGGCACGGGTTCCACCGTCGATTCGCGCATGACTCATCCTCGCGATCAATCGCAGTCGAATATGGCCGAACCGGGAATTTTTCCCGACAGAGCCGGGAATTGCTCTCTGGTCCGCGGTATTGCGTTCGTGGACACTTGCGGTCCTAGAACGAATTATAAGCGGAGATCCCCTGCATTGATGCCGCACTCGAAATTGATTCCGATTGCCCTGGCGGTTTGGATCAGCGCCGCGGCCATGCCTGCGGTTGCGAATGAAAACCCCGCCACCGCGCATGAGCTTCCGCAGATCACCGTGATCAGCAATGCGCCACTGTCGGGGCTCGGATTGCCCTTGAACTATGTCCCCGCGAACGTACAAACCGCCGACTCCGGCGATCTGCAGCGACAGCATGCGCTGGATCTGGCGGATTTTCTCAACAGCAACTTCAGCGGCGTGAGCATCAACGAGAGCGCCGGCAATCCATTCCAGCTGGACATCAACTACCACGGTTTCACTGCCTCGCCGCTGCTGGGCACGCCGCAAGGCCTGTCGGTGTACGTGGACGGCGTACGCCTCAATGAGTCTTTCGGCGACACGGTCAACTGGGATTTGGTCCCCGAGTCGGCGATTTCCACGATCACGCTCATGTCGGGCTCCAATCCCGTGTTCGGGCTCAATACCTTGGGGGGTGCGCTCGCGATTCAGACCAAGAGCGGACATGACAATCCGGGCACCGAGATCGAGGCCTATGGCGGCTCCTTCGGGCGGCGGGTCTTTCAGGCGCAGACCGGCGGAGAAGTGGGTAACTTCGATTACTTCATTACCGGCAGCTACTTCGACGAAGACGGATGGCGGGACATGTCGCCGTCGAGGCTCTATCAGGTCTTCGGCAAGGTCGGCTGGCAGAACGATAGGACCGACATCGACCTGAGCTATACGTATGCGGATAGCAGTCTGTTCGGCAACGGGGCTGTGCCGCAGAGCATGCTGGATTCCCGCCGCGCCACGAGCTACACACCCGATTTCACACTGAACCTTCTGAATTTCGTGAACCTGACCGGCACGCAATTCCTGGCCGATCACTGGCTCTTGTCCGCCAACATCTACTATCGCCATCTGGTCACCGACAGCGTCAACGGCAATGTCAGCGACAATTACCTGTCGCGTGATTACAGCGGGCCGCCGATCGACTGCGCCGCTCCGCCGCTGACCCGCGCCGAGCTTACCTATTGTGACGCCGCCCAAAATGCCACGTCGCACCTGGTTCAGCGCACCGCCGGTTTCGGCGCGCAATTGACCGATTCGCAGGACGTTTTCGGCTGGAAGAACCAAGCCGTCTTCGGCGCCGACTACAGCGACGCTCGGGACTCTTTCGAGCAATCGTTCCAGTACGGCGATTTTGCGCCGGATCGCACGCTCATTTATACGGCCAGTCCGCTCAACAACCAAACGGTCATTTCGCTGGGCGGCAGCAATAAGATTGCCGGCGTCTACTTCACCGATACTCTCTCGCCGAATGAGCGGCTGCATCTGACGGCATCGCTGCGTTACAACCGCAACACCGAAACGCTCAATGGCTACAGCGTGAATACCGATGTGGGCGACGTCGGTTCGGGATTCGATGAGGCCCGTCCTCTGTTCGGCGATCACACCTACAGCCGGCTCAATCCGGCGTTCGGATTCACGCTGACGCCGACCCCGGCGTTGACCCTGTACGTCGATTACAACGAAGCCAGCCGCGCGCCGACGGTGATTGAACTGGGGTGTTCCAATCCCGCGGCACCGTGCGGCCTGCCCAATGACTTCGCCAGTGATCCGGATCTCAAGCAAGTGGTGGCGCGCACGGTGGAGATCGGCGCGCGAGGCGGTTCAGAAGACAAGAAGCTCAACTGGAGTGTGGATGTATTCCACACCGTCAACAGCGACGACATCCAGTTCGTCGCCACCAACATCAACCAGGGCTATTTCGACAATGTCGGCAGCACCCGCCGGCAGGGGGTGGACTTGTCCGTCGGCGGCAAGGTTGCCGATTTGTCATGGCGCGTGGTCTACAGCTTCGTCGAAGCCGTGTTTGAGTCGAACTTCGAACTCAACGGCGAATCGAACAGCACGGCGGATGAGAACGGCAATATTCAGGTTCGAGCCGGGGACCGCCTGCCTCTGATTCCGCGGCACACCGGGCGGCTGGTGCTCGACTATGCTCCGAACGAACGCTGGGATCTGGGCGCCAATCTGATCGCCGCCTCCGGCATATTCCTGCATGGCAACGAGAACAACGCCAATCAGGCCGGCGGAACCAACGGCGAAGGCGCCTTGATTGCCGGCTCCGGCCGGGTCAGCGGCTATGCCGTGCTCAACCTGCATGGCACTTATCATATCGGCAAGTCCACGGATGCCTTCATTCGCGTGGTCAACGTGTTCAACAAGGACTATGCCACCGCCGGATTCTTGACCAGCAACTCATTCAATCCCGACGGCTCGTTCCGTGCCGATCCCGCGGATTGGACCAATGAGAACGCGGTGTCCCCCGCGCAGCCACGGGCCGCCTGGGTGGGGGTGCGATTCCGCTGGTAACATCGCCCGATGGGCGATGCTGGAGCGACTGAAGCCGGAGTGAACTATGACGACGCGCCGCTGCGTCTATTTCACCTGCGCGTCGCCGTCGCGAGCTGCGGCGGCGTCTTCAGCGACGGCTATGGCCTCGGCATCATCGGCATTTCGCTCAGCCGTGCCCCGCCGCAACTTGGCCTGAGTCCGGTGTGGCTGGGATTGCTCGGCGGCGCCTCCCT